>DATMJU010000459.1:0-15146 GCA_035553795.1 Vicinamibacterales bacterium | reverse complement strand
CAGATCACCTCGCCGGCGCGCACGGTCCTGCTGGTGCTGCTGGCGGCGTCGGGCTTGATCTTCGTGATCGCGTGTTCGAACGTCGCCAACCTGATCCTTGCAAGATCGGTGCGGCGGGAAGGCGAGCTGTCGATTCGCGCGGCGCTTGGCGCAAGCACCAGCGCGCTTCGCAGGACGCTGCTGGCGGAGAGCGTGTTGCTCTGCATGGCCGGCGCCGCGCTCGGCGTATTGATCGCGAGGCCGATGCTCGCGGTTATAGCGCGGTATGCCTCGCGCTACTCCGTGCGCGCGCTCGATCTCACCGTCGATAGCACCCTGATGTGGGTTGGCGTCGGCCTGGCGCTCGTGTCGTCGGTCCTGCTGGCCTTCGTGCCCCGCCTGCCATCGGCGGAAGCGCCGCAAGGGTTGGGCCTGTCGAGCGGGAGCGTTCGCATCACTACCGGCACCAACCGGCGGCTGCGGCTGTTCGCCGTGACGCAGATCGCGGCGTCGTTCGTCCTGCTGGCGGGGGCGGGCGCGCTGCTGACCACGTTGATCGCGCTGCAGAGCACGAATACCGGGGTCAACCTCCGCAATGTGCTCGCCGTGCATGTGCCGCTGAACTTCGAGCGGCCCCCCGAACAGACCCTGCCGCTCTATCGCGAAGCGCTGCGGAAGATTGGCGAGCTGCCGGGCGTGGAGCAGGTGGCCATCGGCACGATCGTGCCGTGGCGTGAGGCCGGCGCGTTTTTCGATGCGCAGTTCACCGTCGAGGGGTATCCGAAGGTGGATGGAGAAGACGATCCGCGCGCGAGCTTCCGTACCGTCTCGCCGGGGTTCTTCAAGTCGCTCGGCGTCCCGATTGTCGCCGGCCGTGACTTCAACGCCGACGATCGCTCCGACAGCGAGGACGTCGTCATCATCAGCGAGAGCGTGGCGCGGCGCATGTTCAACGGCCAGGACGCGGTCAATCGCAAGTTGATGTGGACCGACCCGGTCATGAAGTTCATCGGCATCTCCACCGGCGGCCGTCGCATTGTCGGCATCGCCGCGGACCTGGATGACGAGAACATCGTGCCGGGACCGAAGATGACGGTGTATCACCCGATGGAACAGGAGTTCGGAGGCGGGCGCCTGTTCGTGCACGCCAAGGTCGATCCGTACTCGCTGGTGACGCCGATCACGAAGATCATTCGCGACATCTCCGCCGATCAGCCGGTTGAGCGCGCGGCCACGCTCGAAGATGTGCGCGCGGAAGTGCTGGCGCCGAACCGGTTGAACACGTTGGTGTTTGGCGGCTTCGCGCTGGTGGCGTTGACCATCGCGGTGGTCGGTGTAGCCGGCGTGCTTGCCTTCTCGGTAAGCGCGCGCATGCGCGAGTTTGGCGTGCGGCTCGCGATTGGCTCGACACCATCAAACCTGTTGACGCGGATCCTGGGTGAAGGAGCCGTGATCGCCGCTGCCGGAATCGTCACGGGCGTGATCGGGGGTCTGGTCCTGTTACGCTTCGCCGGCGGATTCGTCGGCAACATCGAGGTGCCTGGTGTGCTGCCGCTCGCCGGCGCAGCGGTGGTGTTGATTGGCGCGGCGGTCGCCGCATCCGTAATGCCGGCCACACGGGCCTCCCGCGTGGACGTGATGGAAGCACTGCGGTCAGAGTAGTCAACGGGCCCGCGGGCATGGAGCCTGTCGGGCCTTCTTGACCGTTCGGCGGCTGACTCAAACGGACTAGCTCGCACACAGTGCACTGCCGGGCGAAATAGAGGGGGCTGCCGGCGCGATCGTGAATATGATCCCCCGGGCGTGCAGGACGAACTTCGCGAGC
This sequence comes from Vicinamibacterales bacterium, assembly GCA_035553795.1. GTDB lineage: Bacteria > Acidobacteriota > Vicinamibacteria > Vicinamibacterales > UBA2999 > 12-FULL-67-14b. The sequence continues at coordinate 13,342 of DATMJU010000459.1, read as the reverse complement.
AGCTGGCTCAACTCGTGCGGAAGAACGCGGAGCTCACCACGGCCCTCGAGCAGGCAGAGGCTCGCGAAGAACGTTGGCGCACGATCGTCAGCACCGATCCCGAATGCGTCAAGACCATCTCGCCCGAGGGCTATCTCATCGAGATGAATCCTGCTGGCCTGGCGATGCTTTCGGCGACGACCCTCGATCAAGTCAGGTCGAAGCCGCTCCTGGAATGGATCGCTCCGGAGCATCAGGCCGCCTTTGCGGACCTTCATCGCCGCGTCATGTCTGGAGAGAGCGGCGCACTGGAGTTCGAGGTCATCGCGCTCGATCGGAAGCGGCGATGGCTGCGCACGCAGGCGTGTCCGTTGCGCGATCGCACCGGCGCCATCACGTCAACGCTTGGCATCAGCCGCGACATCACCGGCCAGCGTGAGCTCGAAGCGCAGCTGCGCCAATCGCAGAAGATGGAAGCGATCGGCCAGCTGGCCGGCGGCATCGCGCACGACTTCAACAACATCCTCACCGTCATCCAGGGGTTCTCGCTGACGCTTCTCGAGGGCGAGAGCGATCCGGTCGCCCGCGAATCCGCCACCCGGCACATCGTCGAAGCCGTCGAGCGGGCGTCGGGCCTCACGCGGCAGTTGCTGGCGTTCGGCCGGCGTCAGGTGATGCAGCCCCAACACGTCGACCTGAACGAGCTGGTCACCAGCCTGGCGGCGATGGTGCGAAGGGTGCTCGGCGAGGAGATCGACCTGCAGCTGCAGTTGTGGCCGGCGGCGTTGCCCGTTCACGCCGACCGCGGATTGATCGACCAGGTGCTGATGAACGTGGTGATCAACGCGCGTGATGCGATGCCGGCCGGCGGTATCATTCGCGTCGAAACGCTCAGCCAGTCCTCGCCTCAAGGCACATCGGCGGTCGTCCGCGTGATCGACAGCGGATCGGGCATCCCGGAGGATCAGCTGCCGCTCATCTTCGATCCGTTCTTCACGACGAAACCGGCCGGCAAGGGATCCGGTCTCGGACTCGCAACCGCATTTGGCATCGTCGCTCAGCACAGCGGACGGATCGAGGTGTCGAGCAGGCTGGGACGCGGCACCACCTTCGACATCGTGTTGCCGGCATCAACCGGCCTGCCCAGGGAGTCGACGCCGGCACCGCGGCTGACCGCACGCAATGGGGGGACGGAAACGATTCTCCTGGTCGAAGACGAGCGGGCGGTCCGCGTGCTGACGCGGCGAATCATGGAACGCGCCGGCTACACCGTGATCGAAGCCGCCAACGGCGCCGAGGGACTTCGCGCGTGGAACGAGGCCGGCGGCAAAGTCGATATTCTCCTGACCGACGTGGTGATGCCGGACGGCATGAGCGGGCGTGAGCTCGCGGATCGCCTGCTCACCGCCCGGCCGGGGCTGCGAGTGGTCTTTACCAGCGGCTACAGTCCCGACTTCGCCGGCCGCGAGCTTCGCTTGAAGGACCGGCAGTCATTCCTCCAGAAGCCGGCGACGCCGCAGCAGATGCTTGACGCCGTGCGGCGCAGTCTCGACGCTAGCGGGTAATCAGCGAGTCCTCGTCGGGTACGTCGGCCAGCGCCACCTTCAGGTTGCCCGGATTGGTGGCGTACAGCAACGCCGTCGACATCGATATCGTGCCGTCGCGCACCAGCTTCTCGAGCTCACCGTCGAAGTACTGCATGCCGTCGAGCGAGCCGTCACGCATCGCGTCGAGCAGCGACTTGCCTTCCTTCTCGCCGTTCTCCACGTACTCGCGCGTGCGCATCGTCGCCTTCAGCATCTCGATGATCGCCTTGCGGCCGCCTTCCTTCTTCGGAATCAGGCGCTGCGAGATGAAATAGCGGAACGACGCGGCGAGCCGGCCGCGCACGGCCTGCTGGTCCGACACTTCGAACGTGCCGACGATGCGTTCGACGGTCTTGGAGGCGTCGATGGTGTGCAGCGTGGAGAAGACCAGGTGTCCGGTCTCGGCGGCGGTCAGCGCGATCTCGATGGTCTCGCGATCGCGCATCTCGCCAACGAGGATGACCTTCGGCGCCTGGCGAAGCGCGGCGCGCAGCGCCAGCGCAAACGTCGGCGTGTCGGTGTGCAGCTCTCGCTGGTGGACGGTTCCCTTCTTGTGCTGATGCAGGAACTCGATCGGGTCCTCAATGGTAAGGATGTGATCGGCGCGGTTGGTGTTGATCAGGTCGATGATCGCCGCCAGCGTCGACGACTTGCCGGAGCCGGTGGGGCCGGTGACGAGCACGATGCCGTTCTTCAACGTCGCGCAGTCGGCAATCGCCGGCGGCAATCCCAGTTCCTCGATCGACGGGATGCGCTGCGCGATCATGCGCATGACGATCGCGAAGGTGCCACGCTGGCGGAAGACGTTGACGCGGAAGCGGCAGCGATCCGGCAAGGCGTACGACAAATCCGTCGAGCCCGTGTCGAACAGCGTGCGCAGGTATGTCTCGTGATCGCGAATCAGGTCGCGCGCAATGCCGGCGGTGTCTTCGGGGCGAAGCGTCGGCAGCTCCGAGACTGGCACGGTGACCAGTTCGCCGAAACGCTCAACCTGCGGCGGACGGCCAGGTGAAAACACCAGGTCGCTGATGCCGTCGCCCGAATCCAGCATCCGCTGGATCAGGTCGGGCGTTGAAATCGCGCGCGCGTCGGATGTGCCGAACAACGATGCGTTGAGATCGGCCACTGACAGGCTTTCGATTTTTTGCATAGCGGGACGGTAGCTTACCTCATTCACCGTGCCGCCCGGCGTCAGGCGCGTCAGCGAGTCGCGAGAGGATCGAGCGTCGCGGACACCCGCGTTACGCGATCGGCCGGCACTTGCACCACGCGCGTGAATCTGCGGAAGCCTTCCCGCTGGATCCAGACCAGGTGCGAACCCGCTTTCAATTCTGTCAGTCGTACGGGCGTGCGGCCGGCGGGCCGGCGGTTGATGAAGACGTCGGCAGCCGGTGAGGCGTCGATCGACAGCGTGCCGAAATAGTCCACGCGTCGCGGATTCTCGCGCGCTGGCGCTGGTCGAACCGGCGTCACCACGGGCGCAGCCACCTTCAGTGGAACGGGCTGAGGAGCCGGCTCTGGGGCTGCGGTCGTTTCGGCCGCTGCCGCTTCCACCGCCGCCGGCGACGGGATCGGGGATGGAGGCTGCTCCGCAACGCCCGTTGGATACGGCCACAACCACATCGCGAGCAGGAGCCCCGCTGCCAGGCCGACTGCTGCGGGTACGCGCGCGTGTCGGATGGAGGGAGCCGGGTTGTTCCGCCTGGCGCTGACTATTGTCGCCACTTCCGACGTCAGCGATCTCAGTTGCTTCGATGTTCGTTCGACCGAGCGCTCGAGCTGATCGACGCGCGCCGCAAGGATCGCGATCGGATCCGGCTGGTCCGGCGGCCTTTCGGGCGCGGGCGCAACTGCTTCGCTGACTGTGGCTTCCTGTGGTTGATGCTCGGTGACGTACTCGAGCAGCGGATCTTGCTCAGTGCGCGCGTCAGGTTCTTGCTGGGACACGATCGACCTCCCGGGAACACGGCCCGCTGCCAATCGTGTGCCAGAGCCAACCTGAGGCCTATCGGCAGATGAGCTAGTTGTCGATCACCGGCTCGACCGGTTCGAGGTCGGCGGTGACGCGCGTGACGCGCTCTGCCGGAACGGTGATCACGCGAGTCCATCGGCGGAAGCCGTCGCGCTCGATCCACACAAGATGCGCGCCGGCCTTCAAGTTGCGAACCCGCACGGGCGCTACACCGACTTCCTGGCGGTTGACGAACACGCGCGCACCAGGACGATTCGCGGCGATCGCCAGCGTGCCCTTGTAGATCGTCGGCTTCACGAGCGGCGTGAGCGGCGGTTCGGTTGACGGGTCGATGCTCGGCGGAGCCGGTGGCACGGGGCGCAGGTCAGCCGCGGCTGACGTCGTGGAGACGCTACCCGTTGAGGGTGTTGCTTCGGGGCGCGGTCCCATGATCAGCTGCCACGACAGCAGGGTCGTCGCCAGCAGAACGACGATGGCAGCCGGCGCCGGGGAGGGGCGGCTTGGCGGCGCCACTTTCCGAGCGGGACGCGGCGCGACGACCGGTCGTGAGGCGTGAGGTGATTGATCTTCGCGAAGCGCGCTGACGAGCGTGGCTAGCTCGAGCTTCAAAGCCGCCACTTCGGTTGTGAGCCGCTCGACGGTTGCATCGAGCTGCTCGACGCGGCGATCGACGTCTGTAGGTTGATCGTGCACGACTCCCCCGCAATAGAGACGGTCAGCTGACTGCCGCCGGGGGTTCTTCCGATCCTACCCGAATCAGGCCGACTTCTTCTCCGCCGCCTGCTTCATCTCGTTCTGGCCGCGAAAGATCGAACACCACTGCTTGTGGTCAGCCACCGGCATCCCACATTCAACACAGACCTGCACACGCTGTTTAGGTTGTTCGGACTTTCCCAGCAATCGATTCAGAAACGACATGAAACCTCCGCTTTCGTTGATACGTTTGACGGGCTCGAAGGGTTCACGGTTGGGCGGCGGAAGGCAAAGACGACACAGTTTTTTTCTTAACAACCCATATCGTCCGCGGCCCGTCTAACCCCCGGAATGACGCTTCCCACCAACGACATCAAGCTGGCCGTCCGCGGCCTGTTCAGAAGTCCGCTGTTCTCAATCGTCGCGATCCTGTCGTTGGCGCTCGGCATCGGGGCGAACACCGCGATCTTCACGTTGATCGACCAGATCCTGCTCCGCAAGCTGCCGGTGAAGAACCCGGATGAGCTGGTGATGCTCTATCAAACGGGCCCGCACGCCGGCAGCAACATGGGGTCGCGGATGCATTCGTACCCGATCTACCAGGAGTACCAGAAGCGGGCCGAGCCGCTGGCCGAGGTCCTCGCACGTCGGTTGGCCGACGCGTCGGTCGCCGTCGACAACCAGACCGAGCGCATCGACATCGAGATGGTGTCGGGCAACTTCTTCTCGATGCTGGGCGTCTCGCCCGCCGCGGGACGTGTCTTCAACTCTCAGGAAGACGATCAAACCTACGCCGGTCATCCGGTGGTGGTCCTCAGCTACGACTACTGGACCCGCCGGTTCAACAACGACCAGTCCGCGATCGGGAAGAAGATCCTCGTCAACAACTACCCGATGACGATCGTCGGCGTGTCCGCGCGCGGCTTCGCCGGCATCGACCCGGCAAGGTCGCCGCAGATGCGCGTGCCGATCTTGATGAAGCCCATGATCGTTCCCGAATGGGAATGGGTGAGGATGAGCGATGAACGCACCCGGTGGGTGCAGGTCTTCGCCCGTCTGAAGCCCGGCGTCTCTGTTGAGAGCGCGCAAGGCCCGCTGCAGGGCCTGTTCATGCAGATCCGCCAGCACGAAATGACGCTGCCTGGCGCGAAGAACTGGAACGCGTTTCTTCGCGAACGATTCATGCAGGGCCGCTTGAACGTGGAGAAGGCCGACATTGGATATTCACCGCTCCGCAATGATTTCTCGACGGCGCTGATGGTGTTGATGGCCATGGTCGGCCTGGTGCTGTTGATTGCGTGCGCCAACGTCGCGAACCTGCTCATCTCCCGCGGCTTCATGCGTCAGCGCGAGATCGCGGTGCGCCTCTCGCTTGGCGCGACGCGCGGCCAGCTGATTCGACAATTGCTGACGGAAAGCGTGCTGCTGTCGCTGATCGGCGGCACCATCGGCATCGCGTTGTCGGTCGCATTGACGCAGGGCCTGATCGCGCTGATCCCGCAGCAGCAGCCGCTGCTGATTCAACCGACGCCCGATCTCCGCATCCTGTCCTTCACGTTCGCGCTCACGCTGTTCACCGGCGTGGTGTTCGGCCTGCTGCCCGCGCTCAAGGCCAGCAATCCCGATCAGTGGGCCACGCTGAAGGACACGGTCGGCGGCATCGCCGGCACCGGCGGCTCGTTGTTCCTACGCAAGGGACTGGTCGCGGCGCAGGTCGCATTGAGCTTCCTGCTGCTGTTCGGCGCGGGCCTGTTCGTGCGCAGCCTGCAGAATCTGCAGACCACCGATACCGGGTTGCAGATGGAGAACCTCGTCACGTTCCGGTTGTCCCCCGCGTTGAGCGGCTACGACAACCCGCGAACCGTGAATCTCTACAACGAGCTCCTCGAGCGCCTGCGCAGCACGCCCGGCATCGTGTCAGCGAGCCATGCCTCGGTCGCCCTCCTCGCCGGCGACGAGTGGGACAGCACCACGTCGGTCGAAGGCCACCAGGCCAAGGACGGCGAGGACATGCAGGCGTTCATGAACGCGCTGTCACCCGGTTACTTCGACACGATGGGCATCAAGCTCCTCGATGGCCGCGACTTCAGGGCCAGCGACATCACACAGGAACCGCCGAAGATCGCCATCGTCAATCAGAAGTTTGCGCAGCACTTCTTCAAGGGCCAGAGCGCGATCGGCCGGCGGCTCGGCCGCGGACTCGGGCCCGAGACCAAGCTCGATATCGAGATCGTCGGCGTGGTGCAGGACTCGCTGTACGAGGGACCGCGAGAGGGTGTTCGCCGGCAGGTCTTCTGGCCCAGCAACGGCGGCAGCGCGACGTTTTACGTGCGCACCACCGAAGCATCCGCGTCGGCGTTCAACGTCATTCGCAATGAGGTCAAGCGGCTCGACGCCGGCATGCCGGTCTACGACGTCAAGACGGTGCAGGGACAGCTCGATGAAACGTTGCTGACCGATCGCCTGATTGCGCTGCTGTCGGCTGGCTTCGGCCTGCTCGCCACGCTGCTGGCGTCCATCGGCCTCTACGGCGTGATGGCCTTCATTGTCGCCCGCCGCCGCAAGGAGATCGGGCTGCGTCTCGCCCTCGGCGCCGAACCGGCCGGCGTGCTGTGGATCGTGATGCGAGAGGTCTTGATCCTTCTGACCATCGGCCTCGCCATCGGTGTGCCGACCGCGATCGGCCTCGGCCGATACGTGTCGTCGCAGTTATACGGGATTCAGCCGAACGATCCGTGGATGGCGATCGGGACGGTGTTGCTGCTGACGGCAGTGTCTGCCGCGGCCGGACTGATTCCTGCGACGAGAGCCAGCAGGATCGATCCGATATTGGCGCTGCGCTACGAGTAAGGTCTATCTGTCTACCTTGAACGCACGGGTGCCGACCTGCACGCCGTCGATCAGGATGTCGACGCTGTAGTCGCCCGGCGGGAATCCACCTGAGTTCTGCAAATGGAACTCGGTGGACGCCGGGCCGTCGTACGACACCGGCTTGCTCGGCTCGTCGATCAGCTGCGAACCGTACTTCCATCTCACCGAGATCGTCCCCTTGCCGGCGGCCTTCGTCTGCACGGACACGTAGACCACTTCGTTCGGCTTGAACAGCGTCGTGATGCTGGCGATGCTGCGATCCTGGTTGAGCGATCGGCCGGTCTGGATGTTGGCCAGCTCCAGCGGCCCATCGGAACATGCCGTGGTTATCCCAAGCGCCGCAACGATCAGCAGGGCGCGGAGCATCGAAGTCATTTCTTGGTCTCCTCGGCGATGCGGGCTTCGAGGCCCTTCATCGCGGCGGCGGCGAGCGCCTTGCAGCCCTGATCGATGAACGGATCCGGTCCGCCTTTCTGGGCGGCCCGCCGCTTGAGCTTGTCGTCGAGCCGCGTTGCTGACGGGTGCGTGGACACCACGATGTCGCACGGCAGTTCGCCGACGCGCGTGATGCTGCGGCGCATCTGCGCAATGAGGCCCGGTTGATCGGTGAAGCGGTAGCCCGGCGCCGACACCGCGGAAATGCTGTCGGCATAGACCATGTTCAGGCAGCGCGACCCTTCGCACACCGGCCAGGTCCAGGTCGTGCTCCCGGGCGTGTGGCCCGGCGTGAAGACCGGCGTGATCGCGATGTTGCCAACGCGCTGCACTTCGCCATCCTTGATGACCTTGACATCCTTCACCGGCGGGAAGCCGTTGAACTCCTTCCCGAAGCCGAACTGCGGATCGTCGGTGGTGTTCTCACCACGCCGCAGGGCGTCGGCCCCCGATGCGCTGGCGGCGACGGTTGCGCCGCTGGCTCGCTGCAAGGCATTGATCCCGCCGGCATGATCGAAGTGACCGTGCGAATTCACGATCAGCTTGACGTCCTGCAGCTTGAAACCCAGCTTGCGAATGTTCGCGTCGATGACCGCCGCCGATTGCTCCAGGCCGCCATCCAACAGGATGTGTCCGGCATCGCCGACGATCAGGATCGCCGAGAGCCCGTCGGTGCCGACGAAGTATGTGTTCCCGAAAATCTTGAAGGGTTCGCGGGGCTTGTTCCACGTCTCGCAGTCGCTGCACTTATGTGGCGGATCGGACTGGAACGACGAAGCCTGGGTGAAAGAGGCGATGAGCAGGAGGACGGTCGCGAGATAGGTCACGTCTTCTATTGTTGCATTTCCCGTTCCACGTCCAGACCGCTTGAAGGTTGGGCTTGGCAGAATTCGGCCGTCATTGTCCATGACCGTTTTTGACCAGTCCCGCTGCGGAAATCACGCTACTCTCGCGCTGTGCAACTCGACCGGCGGATCTGCGACCGTGCCCGCAAGTCGCGCGATGCGCGCTTCGACGGTAAATTCTTCATTGCCGTCACGAGCACGCGCATCTATTGCCGTCCGATCTGCCCCGCCCGATCACCCAAGGACGAGAACATCCGTTATTACCCGACCGCCGCGGCGGCGCAGGCAGCCGGCTTCCGTCCGTGTTTGCGGTGCCGGCCCGAGGCGTCGCCCGGAACCCCGGCGTGGCTCGGCACCTCCGGAGTGGTGTCACGGGCGCTCCGCCTTATCACCGAGGGCGCGCTCGATCGCGAAGGGGTTGATGCGCTGGCGGATCGCCTCGGCGTCACCGCCCGCCATCTGCGCCGCCTGTTCGTCCAGCACCTGGGAGCCACTCCGATCGACGTCGCATTGACGCGGCGCATTCACTTCGCCAAGAAACTGCTCGACGAAACGCGGTTGCCGATCTCCGACGTCGCGTTCGCGGCCGGTTTCGGCAGCTTGCGCCGCTTCAACGGGGAAATCCGCCGCACCTATTCGCGCACGCCGACCGAGTTGCGCCGGCGCGCACGCGGACGGGTCGAGCAGGGCGAGCGGTACCAGTTTCGGATCGCCTATCGGCCGCCCTACGACTGGGACGCGGTGATCGCCTTCCTGGCGGCGCGCGCCACGCCGGGTGTGGAACGGGTGGAGGACGGGCGATACGCGCGCACGATCGCCATCGGCGATCACTCCGGGACCATTTCCGTTTCTCACGCGGCCGACGGCGCCGCGTTGCTGCTCGACGTCCGGTTCCCAGACCCGCGCGCGCTCCTCACCATCGTCGAGCGGGTCCGCCGGATGTTCGACATCGGTGCCGACCCGGCGGTGATCGCGGAGCAACTGTCGATCGATCCGCTGTTGAAGCGGGCGCTGGCGATGCATCCGGGCATTCGCACACCCGGTGCGTGGGACCCCTTTGAGCTGTCGGTCCGCGCGATCCTCGGCCAGCAGATCTCCGTCTCGGCCGCGACGACGATCGCAGGCCGGGTCGCGGAGCGGTGGGGCTCTCGCGTTGAGAGTGGGGAGTGGGTGGAGGCCGGGCAGTTGCTCGGTCGCCTGTTCCCAATACCTGCGCAATTGGCGGAGGCGCCGCTCGAAGAGGCGGGCATCATCGGCACGAGGGCGGCCTCGCTGCGAGCGTTGGCCCAGGCCGTCCTGGGCGGCGCCATCTGTTTCGATGGCGTCAACACGGTAGATGCGCTGCAAACGATCCCCGGCATCGGTGAGTGGACGGCGCAGTACGTCGCGATGCGCGCGTTGAGCGAGCCTGACGCGTTTCCGTCGGGCGATCTCGTGCTCAGGCGAATGGCCGGAGATTGCAGCGCGCGCGAACTCGATCGGCGCTCGGATGCCTGGCGCCCATGGCGCGCCTATGCGGTGATGCTGCTGTGGCAGGCCGCGCGCGACGTCGATGAACTTCAGCGGAGGACCCCGCATGCGAAGGTGGTTTCTGGGCGCGGTAGTGATCGTCCTCGGCGCGTCGCCGCACGCGCCGCTCTCGGCTAGGCAAGCCGGCCGGGCCGAACAGACGCTCGAGATCCGTTCCTACAACCTGAAGCCCGGCACCCGCGATCGCTTCCATCAGCTGTTCCTGAAAGAAGCCTTGCCGATGCTGCAGCGCTGGAAGGTTGACGTCGTCGGTTACGGACCGTCCCTGCACGACAAGGACTCGTACTTCCTGATGCGCGCTTTCGAAGGTGTGGCACAGCGCCAGAAGGATGAAGACGCGTTCTACGGCAGCGAGGAATGGATCAAGGGGCCGCGCGAACGCGTGCTGGCCGACATCGATTCGTACACGACGATTGTCATTACCGTAGACGCCGCCACACTCGGCGGCCTGCGCAAGGCAGGGAGACCCATGACCACCAGCAACGACCTCGAGGTGCTGACGCGGCTGAACGACGACTACATCCGCTCGGTCCAGCAATCCGACGTGACGCGGTTCAACGAGATCCTCTCCGAGGATTTCCTGTGCTCGATGGCGGATGGCTCGCTGCTCGATCGCAAGGCCTTTCTCGAAGTCACCGCCAGGCCGGTGACCATCCGCGACCTGCAGGCGCATGACGTCAACGTGCGGTTGATGGGCGACATGGCCATCATTCACGCCCGGACCAGCTATACGACCGCCGACGGCACCCGATCTGGCGGCCGCTATACGGACGTCTGGGCGCGGCGCAACGGGCAGTGGCTTGCCGTATCGGCCCACGTGACTAGGAAGTAAGATTTGCCACGTGCGCGTGGCAATCGTCGGCGGTCCTGGCGTTGGGAAGAGCACCCTGGTGCGACAGCTGGCCGACCTCTATCACAACGGGTCCTACGGAGAAGGCGAGAAGGGCGTGTGGGACCCACGCGTCCTCGAAGACATTGCCGCCGGCGTCAACTCGGTTGGCGTCACCGAGTATTTCGCCCGCCTCTACGACGCCAACTATCGCGACGCGGCGCTGCATGATGGCCCGAGGCGCGTGATCTTCTTCGAAGGCGCGCGGCTGACACTCGAAGCGCACATGGCCGAGTATCCGCCCGAGGACCACGCCCGCCTGCGCAGTGTCCTGTCGATCGGCAATGCGTGGAATCCAGACAAGACCATCGTCTTGACGTCCAGCACGGACACGATCGAGAAGCACATCAGGCAGCGCAATCGTGATCACGAAGACGTCGAGAACATGGTGCGGCGTTTCCGCCTGATCGACGCCGAGTTCCGCCGGCTGGCTCCCGAATACCCGAATACGATCGTGATCGACCGCGACAGCAAGGAATTCCACGAAAGGTCAGGACTGCTGGAGATCATCCGAATAGCCGGGCTCCCGGCTTTCGAGGAAATTCCGTACTACAGACGCTAGCCCGGCTGCCGATTGATACAGGGAATCCTGTATGATCGAAGGCTGTTCGCCTGACGTTTTTCCCAACATCCCCTGACTAGGACCTTCCAAATGCGTATTGCTGCCCTTTCCCTGGCTGTCGTTGTCACCGCTCTGTCTTCACCGCTGGTCGCCCAGCAGAGCAAGCTCGATTTCACGTTGTTGAACCGTACCGGCGTCGTGATCCAGGAACTCTACGTCTCGCCCGACGAAGCGGATGACTGGGAAGAAGACGTGCTCGGCCGCGATGTGCTGAAGCACAACGAGTCGGTCGACATCACTTTCGGCCGCAGTGAGAAATCGTGCGATTGGGATCTGAAGATCAAGGACGAAGACGGCGACGAGATCGAATGGGACAGCCTGGACCTGTGCGCCGCGTCGCACATCACGCTGCTCTACCAGAACAACAAGCCGACCGCGGTCATCAAGTAACACTCGCTGTGAGGCGGGTCTCCTGAAGACCCGCCTCTCTCCAACCCATCCTTGCGCGTGGTGGGTACTCCGCTTGCAGTCAACCGCTGGATGGCAGAGCCGACAACCACCACAGTGCAGCCTTTGAGTCATCGGATGGAAACACTGGCCGCGCTGGAGCCCAGTCCGTTTCCAGTGCTGAGTCTGTACCTCAGCTTCACACCCGATCAGAATGGCCGAGAAGGCTACGATCAATTCATCAAGAAAGCGTTCAACGAACGCTCTAAGGCGCTGCCGGAGCAGTCGCCTGAACGCGAGAGCTTCGACAAGGATGTGAAGCGAATCCAGGAGTACCTGGCGAGCAAGGACAGCGCTGCGCAGGGTCTGGCGCTCTTCGCCTGCTCCGGTTCAGACCTGTTCGAGGCGGTCACGCTCGACGCGCCCATCGCAGAGCACTGGCTGTTCATTGGTTCGGTTCCGCACCTCTATCCGCTGGCGCGCCTCGTCGAGAACTATCCGCGCTATGCCGCGGTGATGCTCGACACCAACAAGGCGCGCATCTTCGTCTTCGGCGTCTCGAAGACCGAACGCGAGGAAAAGATCGTCGGCGAAAAGACGCGTCGCACCTCAAAGGGCGGCTGGTCACAGGCGCGCTACCAGCGGCGGGCGGAGAACTTCCACACGCTTCACATCAAGGAAGTCGTCGACACGCTCGAGAAGGTGGTCCGCGAAGAGAACATCGATCACATCGTGGTCGCGGCCGCCGAAGTGGCGTTGCCGATTCTCCGCGAACAGCTTCCGAAACACCTGGCCGACAAGATCATCGAGATCGGCCCGCATGAGGACGGCGAAAGCGGCAGCTTCGTGCAGGCCACGATGGCGGCTCTGCGTGACAAGGACGCCGAGACCGACATTGAGAAGGTCCAGGAACTGATGGACGCGTGGCAAGGCGGCGGCCTCGGCGTCGCCGGACCCGAGGCCACCCTCTCGGCCTTCCAGCTCGGACAGGTTGATGAGTTGATCATCACCGGGTCACCCGAGACGTTGAAGCCGGTCCAGAAGCTGCCCGACGCCGCACCCGGCGACGTGCAGGTGGCCAGCTCGAATCCCAATCCCGCGGACGAAGCCCGGCTCAAGCTCTCGGACGAACTGGTCACGCGCGCGCAACAGACCGCGGCGCGCATCAGGTTCATCGAGGATCCCAGCCTTCTCGCCGATGTTGGCGGAGTTGGCGCACTGCTCCGTTTCCGCATCTGAGGTCCCCGACATGAGCCGACAGAACAAAGTGAATCCAGGCATGTACACGCAGCGCGGCCGCCTGACACAGGACGATGCCGCGCGTGAACTGAAGCGGCAGCGGGTCATCGGATCGCATCACACCTGGCAACCCGTGCAGCGCGATCAAAAGCCCGTGTTCACGGCCGAGCCGGCTGCGGACGACACCGCGCAAGACACCGAGAGCGAACAGACGGTCACGGAAAAGAAGCCGGAAAAGAAGCCTGCAAAGGCGAAGGCCGCCAAGCCAGTGGCAAAGCCCGCAAAGGCCGCCAG
>DATMJU010000458.1:0-3585 GCA_035553795.1 Vicinamibacterales bacterium | reverse complement strand
CCCCCCTCGCCTGCTCCAGCGTCACGCCCGGCCTGAGGCGCGCCATCACGTTGAAGTTCTCGTCGCCGCGCCGCTTGGTCTGCGTCTCCGGGCCGAACGGCAACGCCAGGAACGCTTCCATCTGCCGGATGCTCGCAACCGTCGGCATGATCTCGCCGTTCAACAGGAAGTCGCGCTCGAGAACGCCGACGACCTCGAACTGGTTACGCGCCTCTCCGCCTCCGGAGCCAAGGTTGTTGAGCGTGATGGTCCGGCCGATCACCGACGGATCGCCGCCAAAGGCGCGCTGCCAGAACGCGTGACTGAGAATGACGACCGGAGCCTGGCCCGGCACGTCTTCAGCCGCCCGCAGCAACCGCCCATGCAGTGCCCGGGCGCCGAGCAGCGGAAAGAGGCTGGAAGAGGTTTCGAGCGCCTCGACCCGCTCGGCCTGGTTGGGACCGATCAGCGTCGCCACGCGGCCGCGCGAGATCGACATCGCCTCGAAGGAGCGATTCTCCTGCTGGATGTCGAGGTACTGGCCCGGTGACGGCCAATCCTGGGGAATGTTGATGCCCGGCGATCGCAGCCACAGTACCGCGAGGCGATCCGCTTCGGGATACGGCAGCGGCTTGAGCAGCAGCGCGTTGACGACGCTGAAGATCGCGCTGTTGGCGCCAATGCCGATGGCCAGCGAGGCGACGATGACGAGTGTCAGCGCCCAGCTGCGGCGGAGCGTGCGGCTGGCGTAGCGAAGGTCCTGCAGGAGGTCGCGCATGGTCAGACAATCCTTTAGCAGGGCCAGGCAATCAACCCTGAATCACGGGTTGGACGCGCCGCCGCGACAAACGGTTGGGACGAGTGCCGCGGCTATTTCTTCTCTGACAGCTTCGCGAACGCCGCGGCAAACGACGTCTCCGGCGCCGCCGGACGGCGCGGCGGCGCGTCAACGGGACGGGGGCCGCGCTTACCTTGGCCTGCAGGACCCGCGGTCCCGGTCTCCGCGGCTTTGCCTTTGTTCGCCGGCACATCCGCATCCAGCTTCATCGTCAAGGCGATGCGCCGGCGCTTGAGGTCGCACTCGACGACCTTGACCTTGACGATCTGCCCCGCCTTCACGACTTCGCGCGGATCCTTGACGAAGCGATTGGCCAGCTGTGACACATGGACGAGGCCATCCTGGTGCACGCCGATGTCCACGAACGCGCCGAAGTTGGCGACGTTGGTGACCACGCCCTCGAGGATCATGCCGGCTTCGAGATCACTCAGCTCGCGAACGCTTTCCTTGAACGTCGCGGTCTTGAACTCCGGGCGCGGATCGCGGCCCGGCTTTTCGAGCTCCGCCAGGATGTCTTTCACCGTCGGCACGCCGAACTGCGCATCCGCGAACGACTCGGGCGACAACGCCCGAAGCACCGTGGTGTTGCCGATCAGGCTCTTCACGGGCACGCCGGTGCTTGCGGCCATCCGCTCGACCACGGGATACGCTTCCGGGTGAACCGCAGACGCGTCGAGCGGGTCGTCGCCGTTCATGATGCGCAGGAAGCCCGCAGCCTGCTGAAACGTCCGCTCGCCGAGTCGCGGCACGTCGAGGATCCGCTTGCGGTTGCGGAATGGGCCATGCTCGTCGCGGAACGCGACGATGTTGCTGGCGATCGTCGAGCTCAGGCCCGAGATGCGTGACAGGAGCGGGGCCGACGCCGTGTTCACGTCCGCACCGACCGCGTTCACGCAGTCTTCGACCACGGCATCGAGCTTCTTCGCCAGCAGGAACTGGTTGACGTCGTGCTGATACTGGCCGACGCCGATCGCCTTCGCATCGATGCGCACCAGCTCGGCGAGCGGGTCCTGCAGCCGGCGGGCAATGGAGACGGCACCGCGCAGCGAGACATCGAGCGCCGGAAACTCCTTGGCCGCCAGCTCTGATGCTGAATAGACCGACGCGCCGGCTTCCGACACCACGACCTTCGTGGGCCGCGGCTCTGTCAACTTCGCGATCAGGTCCCCGGCAAGCTTGTCAGTTTCGCGCGAGGCGGTGCCATTGCCGATGGCGATCAACTGCACGCCATGACGAAGGCACAACTGGGCGAGCATGCGCAGCGCGCCGTCCCAATCGTTCCGAGGCTCGTGCGGATACACGGTGGCCGTGTCCAGCAGCTTGCCGGTACCGTCGACAACCGCCACCTTCACGCCGGTGCGAATGCCCGGGTCGAGTCCCATGGTGACGCGCTGCCCGGCGGGCGCCGCGAGCATGAGGTCCTTCAGGTTGCTGCCGAAGACGCGAATCGCTTCTGACTCCGCCTGCTCGCGCAACTTCTGCTCGACGTCGAACTCGAGGCTGCCGAGCATCTTGATCTTCCACGTCCAGCGAACGGTCTCGGCCAGCCACGCATCGGCCGGTCTCTGCTTGTTCTCGATGCCGGCGCGCGCGGCAATGCGGCGCTCCGGAACGCTGGGGCCCACGGCGCCTTCCTCTTCGGGAAGCACCACGGCCAGGCGAAGGAACCCTTCCTTGCGGCCGCGCAGCAACGCGAGCGTGCGATGTGACGGAACGGTCCGAATCGACTCGCTGGCGCTGAAATAGTCGGAGAACTTGGCGCCTTCCTCTTCCTTGCCTGGAACCACCGATGACGTCCACTCGCCGCGATCCCATAGCAACTGTCGCAAGCCGCCGACCAGTTCGGCATCCTCGGCGAACGTTTCCATCAGGATCCACCGCGCGCCTTCGAGCGCGGCGGCGACATCGGCGATGCCCTTCTCGGCGTCAACGAACGCGGCGGCTTCGGTTTCCGGAACGACCGTTGGTTCCTTCCACAAGCGTTGCGCCAACGGCTCGAGCCCGGCTTCGCGGGCGATCTGTCCTCGCGTGCGCCGCTTGGGCTTGAACGGCAGATACAAGTCTTCGAGCCGGGCCTTGGTGTCTGCCTGCTGAATCAACGCCGCGAGCGCCGGCGTCAGCTTGCCCTGTTCCTCGATGCTCTTGAGCACCACGCCGCGGCGGTCTTCGAGCTCGCGCAGGTACGTCAGCCGCTCTTCGAGCGCGCGCAACTGCGTGTCATCCAGGCCACCGGTGGCTTCCTTGCGATAGCGGGCGATGAATGGCACGGTCGCCTTGCCGTCGAGCAGCGTGATGGCGGCTTCGACCTGCGGCAGGCGCGCGTTGATGTGTTCGGCAATGCGCTGGGCGATGGACGTGCTGAGCGTGGGATTCGTAACTGATGTCATGAAAGGATGCGCGGACGGCGATTACAAGTGGGGCAACGAGAACGTCCGACCATCTTACCAACGAATCCTCACCTGAAGATGCCGCGAATTCGGCGGCCCGCTTCCGACATCAGGCTTTCAAGCGTGCGCGTCAGCCGCTGGCGAATCGATCCGCGATGCAGCGTGCAGAGCGTTTCCGGCGCGTCATCACCTTCCTTGAGATACTCGGTGTACAGCGGGCACCCATCCACGGGCTTGCGGTAACTGATCGCGCACAGCGATTCTTCCGCAAGGCCCGCCGGGCGATCGAACTCCGCCGGCGGACGCACCCGTGCCGCACGCGTCATGAAGTCGGCCCACATCGGCAGCGCGTAGCGCGCGCCGTAGGCGTCAGCCGCAATC
>DATMJU010000457.1:0-3616 GCA_035553795.1 Vicinamibacterales bacterium | reverse complement strand
GCCAGGTGCGAAAGGCCGCCCGAAACCCGGCGTAGATGTTGGCCGTGGGGCCTTCGTGGAATCGCAGCAGGCCCATGAATTCTTCATCGACGCCGGACGTGTGCCAGCGCGCAGAGCCAAACGCCATTTGCGGCTCCGAGCCGGTGAGCAGTTGGGCGTAGGTGATCGGGTAGCTGCCGACGTCCCACAACGCGCCGCCGCCCAGCTCGGTCTTGAGACGGATGTTGGTCGAGCCTTCGAGCGTAAAAGTAAAGCCCGAGACGATCGCGCGGACCGCGCCGACTGCGCCGTCATTGATCAATGACTGCACGCGAGCGGTCATCGGCTCGTGCCGGTACATGAATCCTTCTTCAACGACGACCTTGGCGGCGTTGGCGGCCAGGGCGATCCGATCGACGTCAGCGGTGCTGAGCGCGATGGGCTTCTCGCAGAGCACGTGCTTGCCCGCGGCGATTGCCGCCAGCGTCCATGGCACGTGATCGGTATTGGGGAGTGGGATGTAGACCGCGTCGATGTCAGGGCTGTCGAGCAGTGTCTGGTACCCTGCGACCGCGCGAGGAATCGACCACTCGCGCGCGTAGGCCTCGGCGCGATGTCGATCGCGGCTCGCGACGGCAACGAGCTGCGATCGGCTCGCCAACCGCATCGCCGGGATGACCCGCCGATTGATCCGCGCCGTTCCCAGAATGCCCCAGCGAATCATTCGATTTGTAACGGGGACTGACATCGCACCCCCCGAAATTGATGCAGTTTCTGCGTGCCTGTGGACGAGATCATCGGAACTGCTATCTCGGTCGTGGGTCGATGGCAGAAACTGAAGCGAAATCGCATGGATCGATGTCAGTCCCCGTTACATCTCGGACTTCAGCTTGGCGAGCATGTGGCGGTTGAATTCTTCTGACTGGCCGCGCGGGATCGAAAGCGTCTTCCAGTTCGGGCCCAGCATGTGCTTGGCGAGAAACAGGATCTGGTAGGCGTGGCCCGCGTAATGCGCCACCTGGCGCGAGATCGCCTTGTAGACCGAATGCGGTTCGTTGCGGATGCGCACGGTGCGCTGCAGATCTCCGTCGCTGAGCGGCTTCAGCGCGTCGAATACGCACTGCCAGCCTTCCTCCCACTCGGCGAGCAACTCCGCGCGCGACTGGCGCGGATCCTCGAACTCGCCGTCACGCCGGCGATCCGGCTTCTCGCCGTCGCTGGTCAGGAAGTCGGTCCACCGCGAGCGCATGTTGCCGGACATGTGCCGCATCAGCACCGCGATGCTGTTGGCGTCGGGATCGATCGTCTCGTGCAGTTGATCGTCCGTGAGCTGCTCAATCGACTTGTCCGCGAGCTTCTTGATCTTCTGAAACTCTTCGATCACGACGGACAGGATGGGCGAGTCGGACGAGGAATCGTTAGGCATGTTCAATGACCAGCAGGGCGACCGACACCGCCGCCAGCCCCCAGGCCGCGGCCGTCACGTCGCGCGTCCGTCCTGCCACGACGTGCAACACCGCGTGCAGGATGAATCCCCAGAGAATACCCTGCGTGATGGAAAAGGTGAGCGGAATCAGCACCAGCGTGGCGAAGGCCGGCACGGCAATTTCGAGCCGATCGAACGGCAGCTGCGTCACGGTCTGGAACATCGCCACGCCGACCAGGATCAGCACGGCGGAGGTGGCGTAGACCGGGACGGCCGCCGCCAGGGGCGCGATGAACAGGCACGGCAGAAAGCAGAACGCGGTGATGACGGCGCTGCGCCCGGTGCGACCGCCCATGCGAATCCCGGCAACGCTCTCGACGTAGGCGGTGCCCGAGGAGCTGCCGAACAGCGCCGCGCCGAACGTCGCGAACGAATCGACGATCAGGCCCTGGCGAAGATTCTTCGGCTCACCCCGTTCGTCGGTGAGCTGCGCCGCCTGCGACACGCCGATGAACGTGGACAGCGAATCGAACAGGTCCGTCAGCATCACGGTGATCATCGCCGGCAGGAGCGCGAGACGAAGCGCGCCCCAGACGTCGAGCTTCAGGAACACGCTCGAAAAGTCCGGTGCGCTGACCCAGGCGGCGGGCGGCGACACGTAGCCGCCGATCCACGCGCCGGCGGTCACGAGCGCGATGCCGGCAAGGTAGGCGAACGGATTGTCGCGGCGACTTAACCACACGCTGACGATCAGCGCCGCGACGGTGAACACCGCGCGATGATCGAGCGGCCCCACGCCAACCATCGTGGCCGGATTGGCGGCCACAAAGCCGGCGTTCTGCAAGCCGATGAACGTGAGCAGCAGTCCGATGCCGCCGGCCGTCGCTGAACGCAGCGGCAGCGGGATCGCCAGCGCGATTTGCTCGCGCAGCGGCGTCACCGATACCAGCAGAAAGACGACGCCCGCCCAGAAGGTGATGCCGAGCGCCACCGGCCACGAGACGCCGCCGTTGATGATGAGCGTGTAGGCGAAGAACGCGTTGATGCCCATCCCCGGCGCCACGCCGTAAGGAAGCTTCGCGTAGAGCCCCATCAGCAGCGTCATGGTGAAACACACCATCACCGTGGCCGTGAGCGCGCCGGAAAAGGGAATGCCTGTGCCTGGAGTCGAGAGGATCGCCGGGTTCACCACCACGATGTACGCCATCGTGAGGAACGTGGTGATGCCAGCTATGAGGTCCCGCATTCGCGGGAATCATAGCTGAGGTCTTAAGGTCTGGAGGTCCTAGAAGGACCGGGCAAACAGTTCGGTGATCGCCTTGCGCGCGGACGGCATCAGCATGCGCGTGCCGGTGCCGGTGAAGTGCACGTGCTGAATGACCGGCTCCTCGCTGCCGGACAGCGCGGCCCATTTGGCGGTATCGCCGTCCCACGTGAACCAGTGATTCTGCTCCTGGTCGTAGACGAACAGCGGCTTGTTACACAGCTTCGCGAATTCCGCGCCCCAGCCCGTGCCGCCGCGCACGGTTTGATCCTGCTGGATCGCGCCGATGACGTAGATCTCCTGGCCGTTGTTGATTTGGTACCAGATGCTCTGGAGGATCTTGCGGAACGTCGGCGTATCCGGGTAGCGGCGATTCATCAACCGCGAGACATACGCGAGGCTGACTTCGCCGGCCGCCAGTTCTTCGTGATTGAGGACGCGCAGCCCGCGCGTGCGCGCGGGCTTGTGACCCTCGAAGGAGAAGTTGACCTCCTCGATGCCGAAGCTCTCGGCGCACGCACCGAACGCCTCTTCGGCGCCAAGGGCGCCGCCGCTGAAGAGGATGACGTCTTCGCGTTTCATCGACAGATCACCTTTCCCCTTCGGGCCGGGTGGCCGGTTACACGTTACCGGCTACCGGTTTAGTTCTTGTCGTCGTCCGGATCTTCGCCGCCTGCGTCCGGAACGTCCACATCGCCCGGCTCAGCCGCGTCGACCTCAGGATCGTCGTGCTTCATGAAGTCCGGCGTGATGTCGATGCCGTCATCATCCGTGTCGTCGAGGTCAAACGTGCGGCCCGTGAACTTGGTCGGGATCGGACCGCGCGGCTTGTCTTCGTTCTTCTTGAAGGGCTTCTTCTTGTCCTTCGGGGGCGCGGGAGGACCGAAGTCCTTCTGACGCGCACCGCCCGGTGCGCCGCCGCCGCTGAAGCCGCCACCACCCCCACT
>DATMJU010000456.1:0-8144 GCA_035553795.1 Vicinamibacterales bacterium | reverse complement strand
GCGGTTGATGGCGAGCTTGTTGTTCGGGGTGGGCGCAGCGGACCCCGCGACGTTTGTCGGAGTGACGGTGCTGATGATCGCCGTGGCGACGCTGGCGTGCGGTGTGCCGGCGTGGCGCGCGATGCGCGTCCAGCCGGCCGCGGTGCTCAGGAGCGAGTAGCGGCCTCGGCCCGCGCCAGCCGTTCCTTCTCGACGAGGACTCGCCGCAGGATCTTTCCTGACGGCGATTTCGGAATCACGTCGACGAACGCCACGTGCTTGACGCACTTGTAGTGCGCGACCTTTGGCTTGAGGAACTCGATCACTTCGTCGGCGGTCAGCGGTTCGCGCACCACGACGATCGCCTTGGGAACTTCGCCGCTGTGTTCATCGGGAACCGGGATCACGGCAACGTCGGCAATCTTCGGGTGCTTCAGCAGCACCGATTCCAGTTCCGCCGGCGCCACCTGGAATGCCTTGACCTTGATCAGCTCCTTCAGCCGATCGACGACGGTAAGGTAGCCCTCGTCATCGGCAATGCCGATGTCGCCGGTGTGCAGCCATCCATCTGCATCCACGGTTCGCGCGGTGGCTTCTGGATTGTTCAAGTAGCCGCGCATCACGTTGGGTCCGCGGACCCACACTTCGCCGGCCTGTCCGCTCGGGACATCCTGGCCGGTCTCGGGGCTGATCATCCGCATCTCGATGCTCGGCATCAGCCGGCCGGCGGTTCCGGACCGTTCGGTTCCGGCGACGGTGTAGTGCGTCGCGGGGCTCGCCTCGGTCATCCCGTAGCCCTGGCGAATCTTGACGTTGAGCCGTTTCTCTACCGCGTCGGTCAGCTCCGGTCCGAGCGGCGCCGCTCCCGAGAACAGGAACTTCAAGTGCGGGAACCTGTAGTTGTCCACCAGCGGATGCTTGCCCAGCGCGACGACGATCGGCGGGACGATGTGCGCGGTGACAATCGGCCATTCCTGCAGCACTTTCAGGAACGGCTCGAACTCGAACTTCGGCATCGTCACGATCGTCGAGCCGCGCATCAGCCCGTGCATCACCAGGATGACCATGCCGTAGATGTGAAAGAACGGCAGCACGCCGAGCAACGCCGGCGTGTCGACGTTCTCGATCGAATCGATCTGATTCAACTGCGCCACCAGGTTGCGGTGCGTCAGCATGACGCCCTTGGGCATCCCGGTCGTGCCCGATGAGTACGGCAGCACGCAGAGGTCGTTGGCTGGGTCGATCGAGACCGCGGGCGGATCCGTATCAGTCGCCAGTGACGCCAGCGACGGCAGGCCTGGTGTCTCGTCGATCGTGAATAACTCGATCGAGCAACCGGACTCCGCGATCGCCTGCTTCGCCTTGTCGGACAGCGCGCCGACGGTGAAGAGAATCTTGACGCCGCCGTCCTTGAGCTGGAAGGCGAGTTCGTCAGGCGTGCTCACCGGGTTCGAGGTGTGGACGATGGCGCCGAGCTTGATCACCGCGAAGAACACCACGGGCCATTCCGGCACGTTTGGCGACCACAGCGACACGACGTCGCCCTTCCTGACGCCCCGCGCGGCGAGTCCCGAGGCCGTCTGCCGGATTTGCTCGAGCAGGGAACCGTAAGTAATCGTCCTGCCGGTCAGTCCGTCAGCCATCGCAGCGGAGTTGGCGTGGACGGACGCGTTACGGAAGACCTGTTCGGTCAGGTCGATGTTGGGGACCGTGATATCCGGGTAGGGGCTGCGGTACGCCATGGCGGCGGGATTATAGTGTAGCGATGGCCCGAACACTTGCGATTGTTGCCCTGACCCTGATTGGCGGAGCCCAGCTCCTCGCCCAATCCCCACTCCGTTCCGCGCACCACGATTACCGCGTCGTCCCGTTCGTTGAGGCGCTTGTCCAGCCGTGGTCGATCGCCTTCCTGCCTGGAGGCGACACTCTCATTACCGAGCGCCCAGGGCGCCTGCGTATTGTCCGCAACGGCAAGCTGCTGCCGAATCCGGTCGAGGGTGTGCCCCCGGTGGTTCACAGCGGCCAGGGCGGGCTGTTGGAAGTCGCGCCGCATCCGAATTTCGCGACCAACAAGCTGCTCTACATCACCTACTCCAAGAAGATCGGCGAGCCGGCGACCCCGAAGGATCCCGTGCCCGCAACGACCGCCCTGATCCGCGGACGCTTCGAGAACGACCGCCTGACAAACGTCGAGCAGCTCTTTCAGTCAGAGTCGAAGGGCAATGGTCACTTCGGCGGCAAGATCGCTTTCGACAACAAGGGCTTCCTGTACTTGTCGCTCGGCGATCGCCAGGTACCGCCCGAGGGGAAGCTTGAAGCGCACCCCGCGCAAGACCTCACCAACCATCACGGCAAGATGATCCGTCTTCATGACGATGGCAAGGTGCCTGCGGATAATCCGTTCGTGAAGACCGCCGGCGCAAAGCCGGAGACCTACAGCTACGGCCACCGCAACATCCAGGGTCTCGCGGTTCACCCGGAGACGGGCGAGGTGTGGGCCAATGAGCACGGACCGCAGGGCGGCGACGAACTGAACCTGATCAAGCCGATGGTGAACTACGGCTGGCCGGTGGTTGGCTTCGGCGTGAACTATCGCACCGGTCTTGCGATTCACGCCGGCACGCATCGCGAAGGCATGCAGCAGCCGAACCAGGTGTGGGTGCCGTCGATCGGCATTTCGGGCTTGATGATCTACACCGGCGACAAGTTCCCGATGTGGAAGGGCAGCTTCTTCGTGGGCGGCATGTCAGGCCAGCAGGTGGTGCGCCTCACGCACGACGCGAAGCGTGGTTTCACCAACCGCGAGCTGCTGGCGACCGACATGGGCCGCATCCGCGATATCCGCCAGGGCCTCGACGGCTTCATCTATCTCGTCACCGACGATCGGGATGGGAAGCCGACGCCGGTACTGCGCTTGGAACCGATCGAGAAGCAAACGCGGTAGCGCGCTTCACGAGCAGCAGGCCACGCCACGTGCCCGCGATCCACAGCGACGTCACCATGGCCGCGGCGATGTAGGGATGCTCTCGCAGCATCGCTCCCGCCGCGGTTCCCCCGAGCAGGAGCGCCAGCGCGCTCAGGGTCAGCGGCAGATGACAGGGGCAGAATACAAATGCCCCTGCCATCCACAGCATTCCGCGATTCTCCATCCGCCTGGCGTCAGGAATCTCGCAGCTGTTCATCTCAGCCTCGCTTCATCATGAAATAGCCGAGCACGAGCGCTGCGGCCACACCGATACATGCAAGCACCATGGTTCCTCCTGTTGTGAGTTGAACTCCACTCCCCAATTCCTACTTAGAAGTCTCTTCTCTCCAATGTGTCCGCCGCGCTATAGAGCAACGCCGTAGCCAGTACCGCGCTGGTCAACAGTCCGATCCACGGCAGTGCGCCGGTCCGGAAGTACTGTTCGCCGTTCATCACGCTGAAGACATCGATCTGCGGCACCGCGAACGAGACCACCGCCACACCGCACGCGATCACCAGCGCGGTCACGAGCGGCCGCCAGATGTCGGCGAACAGCGTCGACAGATACGTCGCCAGCGAGAAGAAGAGCGAGCCGCCGATGAACAGGCACAGGCCGTGCGCGAGCGCGTCGCCGATCGTGAATCGCTGGCCGATTGCCGGAGCGAGGATCGGGAACACCAATGACGGCACCATCGCGATCGCGAAGCATTGCGCCAGACCGACGCCGGCGCGCGCGGTGAACAATTGCCGGCGGGTCACCGGCAGTGACAGGGTGAACAGCGCCGAGCCCTTCGATGTTTCCGACACCAGGCCCCCGCAGCCGATCAGCGTGACGAAGATGATGCCGAGTCCGGTCAGGTTGTCGCGAAACCCTCGATACCAGATGAACCCGTGAAAGGTCTTTTGCGCCTCGAGCGCGTCACGAATGGCCGAGGCCACGACCCCGGACGCATTCGATGAGATAACGGTCGCATCGATCTGCGGCAGAAGCCGGTCGGTTGCGACCCACTCGAACACGTCGCTCGCGGCGAGCAGCGTCAACAACACCACGCCGGCAATGAATCGCCAACGCGTTTCGAGCCACATCTTTCCCGCCAGCGTGCTCCACAGTGTGCGCGACGCCATGTCAGTTCTTCCTCCCTGTGCCGGCGCCTTCGGTGGGCCGCACCGACTCGAGAAAAATGTCTTTGAGGGTGACCGCGGTGACGTCGATCGAAGCCGGACGGTAGCCCCGCAGCTCGTCGGCGACAGCGGCGCCGGATGACGTGAGCACCGTCAGGACGCGGCCCTTGCGTTCGACGCGATGTGTGCCGGCCGCGTGCACGCGAATGTCCGGCGCGTCACCGTCGAAGACCAGTTGAATGCGCTGATAGTGCGCGCGCAGATCGTCGAGCGGCCCTGCCACGACGGTGACACCGCGATCGATGATCGCGACGTGATCGGCCACCTGTTCGACTTCCGAGAGCTGGTGCGAGGAGAAGAACACGGTCGCGGATTCACCCGCGACGTGCCCGACGAGTGACTGCAGCACGTCTTCAGCCACGGCCGGATCGAGGCCCGAGGTCGGCTCATCGAGGATCAGCAGTTCAGCGCCGCGCGCGAGCGCGAGCAGCAATGCCAGCTTGGTGCGCGTCCCTCGGGAGAACTCCTTGATCGCGCGGCCCGAAGGCAGTTCGAACTTCGTGAGATATCGCTGTTCGAGATCGGTGCGCCAGCCAGGGAAGAATGGGCGCGTGAAGGCGATCATCTCGCCGACCGTCATGTAGTCGTAGAGATCCTTGTCCTCGCTGACGAACGCGACGCGGCGGCGAATCTCGACGCCGGCCTGCGGATCGTGGGAAGGGAGTCCGAACACGCGCGCGTCACCGCTGGTCGGTCGCGCCATGCCGAGCAGCACCTTGAGCGTGGTCGTCTTGCCGGCGCCGTTGCGCCCGAGAAATCCGAAGATCGATCCAGACGGTACGCGCAGATCCAATCCTCGCAGCGCCTCCACATCGTCGTAGCGCTTCGTTAGTCCGGCGGTTTCGATCACGACGCGATCACTTTCCACGCTCGTCCTCCGTAGCCTTTCGGTGAATACCGGCCAGTTCCGCCTCGACCAGTCGCCTGATTTCCTCGTCGGTGATGCCACGCGCCCGCAGTCGCTCGATGCCCTGGGCGACCAGCGCCTGTGCGGCCTTGAGTTTTTCGGCGTTCTCGCGATCGGGCGCCCTGGCGGATACGAAGGCGCCGGCGCCCTGTCGAAGCTCGATAGCGCCCTCGTGCTCGAGTTCGCGATACGCCTTCGCAACGGTGTTGGGATTGATCACCAGCTCCTCGGCGAGCGGGCGGATACTGGGCAGTTGCTCGCCCGGCTTCAGCGCGCCGGTCTCGATGGCGTACCTGACCTGCTGCATCAACTGCAGGTAGATAGGCACCCCCGACGATGGATTGGGCTTGAGCAGTATCACGACTGTACTACTGAGATAATACAGTAATACTGGCGAAGAAGTTCCAGCTCAAGCAGAAATTGGTGTCAGGCACCCATTCCGATCGGAAATTGGTGTCAGGCACCAATTCCGATCGAAATGCGGCTGAAATTGACGAAGAGTCGAGGTTTCAGCGTACCAGGATGCGACCGGGGCGGGCGTGGGTCAGCTTGCCGGCGTCGACCATCGCGGTGCCGTTCACGAACACGTAGTCGATGCCCTCGGAGTGCTGGTGCGGCTCGAAGAAGGTCGCCTTGTCGCGAATGGTTGCGAGGTCGAAGACCACGAGGTCGGCGGCAAAACCTTCGCGGATCTGGCCTCGGTCCTTGAGGTCCATGATGCGCGCCGGCAGCGAGGTTGACGTGCGGATCGCGTGCTCGAGCGTGATCGCGCCGCGATCGAGCGCGTAGTGGCGAATCTTGCGCGTGAAGCTGCCGTAGAAACGCGCGTGCGTTTGCGGACCGTCGGACGGCATCGCGATGCCGCCGTCCGTGGAGGTTGCCACCCACGGCTGCTTCGCGATCGTCTCCATGTCCACCTCTGCCATCGAGAAGCCGCGCATGCGCGCGCCGCCGTTCCGCTGCTGCAGTCCTTCGAGCTGAATCTTGATCGCCGTCTCCACGGGGTCGAGCTTCCACAGCCGCGCGATGTCGGCGAGCGACTTCCCGTAGAGCGTCTTGTCCGTGTATTCGTAGACGGTAATGTTCTCGGCGCCGCCGCGCCGGCGGATCTCGTGCGCGATGTCGGAGCGAACCAGCTTCGCGGACGGCGGATCGCCCAGCACGCGCTTGAGCACATCCGCGCGACTGGTCGGCGGTTGATTTGGTCCCGCCCCGGGCGGCCGCGTCGCCCACGCGGGAATGAGCACCGTCGATCCGTCAGTGCCGCTGGTGGGGTACGGATACTGATCCGCCCACACATCGACGCCGCGATCGCGCGCGCGCTGAATGAGCGTCACCGCTGCTGCGCTCGATCCCCAGTAGTGCTCGCCCTTCGCCTTGAGATGCGAGGCGACAACACGCGCACCGCTCTTCTCGCCGATCTCGATCGTTTCGCGCACGGCGTCGAGCAGCGTCGGCGGAGTCGTGGCGCCATCCTGGCTGGGCACGAACCACATCGGATCCGTACCCTCGCTGCGCTCGTGGGAAATGTAGACGCCGTTGAATGCAGGCAGCTCGCGCGCCAGCTCCACGACCTCATCGGTCGTGCTCCATCGGCCAGGCTCGTACTCGAGTCCGGCCGACATGCCGACCGCGCCTTCCTGGAGCGCCTGTTTCACGAGCGCGCGCATGCGCGTGATCTCGTCGGGCCGCGCCGGGCGCCTGACGTCATCGCCCATCACGCTCCGCCGCACCGTTCCGTGGCCGACCAGCAGCATGGCGTTGGGGCCGATGCCGGTCTTCTCGAGCAGCGCGCGCTGTTCAGCGACCGGCCACGGCGAGCGGCCGTCCTGGTTGACGACGACGGTGGTGATGCCCTGCGAGACGAGATTCGGCGCCGATCGGCGGATCGGATCCGGATCGCGGAAGCCGCCGCGCGGCCCCGACCCGTCATCGGCATGTGAATGAATGTCGATGAACCCGGGCGATACGTATTTGCCGGACGCATCGATCACGCGCGCCGCGTCAGCATTAGCGAGCCTGCCGACCGCCACGATGCGCCCGTCTCTCACTGCGATGTCGGCGGGGAACCACGGGTTGCCGGTGCCGTCGAACACACGCCCGTTCTTGATCAGCAGATCGTAGCGAGGCGAGGCCTGGCCCAGACTTAGCGATTCGCTAAATTCCGCGGCCTGACCCCAACTTAGCGAAAGCGCAACAACGGCGAGGGAGAGAGCGAGTTTCATCATGGTCTCAATTGGCGGGGCGCGGTTGGGGCGTGCCGCCGCGCGAGGTTGCGTAGAACAGCGAGGCGACGCCGACCAGCGTGCCGAAGGCAATCCACTCCTCGAGCGCCAAGCCTGTCAACAGCCAGACGATCACGGCGCACGCGAGCACCGGTACGAGCGGACGCTGGCCGAGCTTCCACGCCGCGATGGCGCATCCAAGATAGAGCGCGAGCGCCGCGACGTTCGCCAGAATGGCGAGCTGCTCAAACGTGCCCGTGATCGCGAGTCCCAACGCGAGCAGGGATTGGATCACGATCGCCGGCTGTGGCGAGCGGTACACCGGGTGGATGATCGACAGCGATCGCGGCAGGAACCCGTCGCGCGACAGCGCGTAGACCATCCGCGGAATCGCAAGCGTCATGCCGCCAAGGTAGCCAAACATCGACACGGAGGCGCCCGCGAGCAGCAGCGATCGCGCCCATCCGCCAAGCGACATGCCCGCCGCTTCAGCCAGCGGCGCGGTGGTCGATTGCGCGAGACCGCTGCCGAGAATTCCCTGCGCAACCGTCTGGAGCAGGATGTAGAGCGCCGTAATGCCGAACATCGCAAGCGCAATTGCGCGCGGAACCGTACGCTCGGTATCGCGCACTTCGCCGCTCGGAATCAACGCCGACTCGATGCCCGCAAACGCGAAGATCAACAGCAGCGAGGTGCGCGCCACATCACCCGGTGCCGGCCAGGCGCCGATCTCGAGATTCGCCGAGTCGACGAAGAACAGGCCGGCGATGGCGATCAGCACCAGCGGGAACAGCTTGGCAACGGTGGCGATCGAGTTGAGCTGCACGCCGAGCGTGACTCCTCGCAGGTTGATCGCCGTCCAGAACACGAACGCCGCGATCAGCAC
>DATMJU010000455.1:0-2156 GCA_035553795.1 Vicinamibacterales bacterium | reverse complement strand
CTCAGTCCGTGACCACGGATCAGAAAGAAGCCCGCCACCAGCGTCAACGCGATGCCGTTGACCATCAGCACCGTCGGCGCTGAACCGACCTGCGTGACGAGCCAGCCGCTGGCGAGTCCGCCCAGCGGCGAGCCGCCGCGGAACGCCATCATGTAGATGCTGACGACGCGGCCGCGCAGTTCGGGCGGGGCGAGCAGTTGCGCCAGCGAGGTGGTGAGCGAGGTGCACATCACCAGCAGCGACGCGCCGACGAAGAGAATGGCCGAACTCAGCGCCGGGGAGGTCGACAGCGAGAACAGCGCGGTCACCACGCCGAACAATCCCAGGCAGATCAGCAACAGGCGTCCAATGTGGCGGTGCTTGCCGATGTAGGCCACGATCAGCGCGCCGGTCACGGCGCCCGCGCCGCCAATGGTCATCAGCCGCGAATACAGCCCGACGTCGCCGCCGAACACGTCCTTGGTGATGACCGGCAGGAACGTCAGCAGCGGGAAGCCAAGGAACGCGACGATGAATCCCAGGACGGTCACCGCCATCAGATTGCGCGAGTCACGCACGTAGCGCAGCCCGCCCTTCATCTGATCGACCATGCTCCCCGAGGCGACCGGCGGCACGTGCACGTCGCGCAACGCGAGGATGGCGGCGATCACGAACAGGAACGAGATGCCGTTCAGTCCAAAACACGCGACCATGCCGAGCGTGGCCAGGGCAACGCCGGCAACCACCGGCCCGATCACGCGCGCGAGATTGAACTGGATCGAATTGAGGGCGATCGCGTTGGGCAGGTGCTCCTTGCCGACCAGCGTCGGGATCAGCGACTGGTACGCGGGCCCGCCGAACGCCTGCGCGCAGCCGGACACGAACGACAGCGACAGGACCATCCAGATTTCAATGCGCTCGAAGTAGATCAGGGCGGCGAGCACCAGCGCCACGATCATCTGCGTGACCTGCGAGGTCAGCATCATGTGGCGGCGATCGCGGCGGTCGGCGACCACGCCGCCAACCAGCGTGAACAGCAGGATCGGCGCCTCACCCGCGAAGCTGTCGAGACCCAGGTAGAACGCGGACGAAGACCCGGTCATCGTGACAATCAGCCACGCTTGCGCGACTTTTTGCATCCACGTGCCGATGCTCGAGGTGAGCGCGCCGAGCCAGAGGAGGCGGAAATTCCGGTGGGTCAGGGCGACCGCGATTCGAAGCGCGGCCGCATTGATTCGATTGCGCAAAGAGATTTGATTTTATGCGATTATCGCCGGCATGAAGAACATGGACTTGCCCGCCGTAGCCGCGGCGAAGGTGGATCAGACCCGCCGCCGCTTCATGGCGACTTTCGCGGGCGCCGGGCTCGGTACGACGCTGGTTCCCGGCGTGTTGTGGGCGCGAATGCAGGACGCCGGCGCGCAGAGAATCACGCTGGCGATGGTGAACGAAGCCGTCAAGCTGGCCGGCATCGAGGTCAGCGACGAGGAAAAGAACGGGCTGGTCGAGGCCGCGAACCGCAACCTGAACGGTTACGAGGACCTCAAGAAGCTCCACATTCCCGCCGACGTGTCGCCGCCGTTTCACTTCAGCCCGCTGACGCCGGGCATGGCGGTGAACAAGGCGAAGCAGCCGTGGCGTTTGAGCGCGGCGCCGTCGGTGAAGCGTCCCGCGAACCTGGAAGACGCGGCGTTCTGGCCGGTGCGCCACCTCGCCGAGTTGATTCGGACTCGACAGGTCACGTCGCTCGAATTGACAGAGATGTATCTCGCGCGCCTGCACCGCTACAACCCGCTGCTCAACAACGTGGTCACGTTCCTCGATGATTACGGCCGCGCCGAAGCGAAGCGCGCCGACGCGGAGATCGCAGCCGGCAAGTATCGCGGGCCGCTGCACGGCATTCCGTGGGGCGCGAAAGACATCATCTCCGTGAAGGGCCACAAGACCACGTGGGGATCGGCGCCGTTCAAGGAACAGGTTCTCGATTACGACGCCACGGTGGTGGAGCAGTTACGCGATGCCGGCGCGGTGCTGATCGCGAAAGTCACCACCGGCGAACTGGCCGGCGGCGACAACTGGTTTGGCGGACAGACGAAGAGCCCGTGGGATCCGGTCACCGGGTCGAGCGGTTCGTCGGCCGGCCCTTCATCGGCGACGGCGGCGGGCTGCATTGCGTT
>DATMJU010000454.1:0-2344 GCA_035553795.1 Vicinamibacterales bacterium | reverse complement strand
ATCCAGGAGCGCGGCGTGATTCACATCGAGCCGGGCACCCAGGTTTACGAAGGCATGCTGATCGGCGAGAACTCGCGCGACAACGATCTCGACGTCAACGTCTGCCGGGAAAAGAAGCAGACCAACATGCGCGCGTCATCGGCGGACGAAGCGATCCGCCTGGTGCCGCCCATCCTGATGGGCCTCGAGCAGGCGGTCGAGTTCATCAACGACGACGAGCTGGTCGAGGTGACGCCGAAGAACATCCGCCTTCGCAAGCGCGTGCTCGCGAGCAACATGCGGCCGAAGAAGGAAAAGGAATAGCCAGAGAGCTCGCGATGCCGTATTCGATTCAACCGTCGGCGGGACTGCTGACCGTCGAGTATTCCGGCACGCTGACCGGCACCGACATCCACGACTCCATCAACGAGCTGGAGTCGCTGGTGCAATCGCTCGAGCAGTGGCCCGACAACCTGGTGGACATGCGCAGCATCGAGCTGAGCGCCCTCACGTTCCCGGACCTCATGAGCGTGGCCAAGCGGCGCGAGGCGGTGATTCCGCCGAACCCCATTCGCACGGCGATCGTCGCCGATCAGCCCGCGACCATGGGGTTCGCGCGGATGTTCCAGTCCCTCAATCACAACCCGAAGATCACCATCCAGGTGTTCGGCGACCTCGCCGAAGCCGTCGCGTGGCTGCACTCGGCGCGTTGAGCGCCTAAGCCGCTTCTTCGCCGGTCAGGATCAGCTCGACCGAAATCGGCTGGCCTTCCATCTCGAACGGGCAGCGGGCGCGGCGCACGGCGCTCAGGTACTTCGTCGAGAAGTCCGAGCCGATCGTGACCGTCGGCACCGCAATCGCCGACGCCGGTTCAATTGCCGCCAGCTTGTTGCGGAACGTGCCCGCCACCATGTTGGCGACTTCGCCCATCGCGTCCGGAATCTCGCTGGTGATTTCCTCTTCGGCCATGCCGAGCATCGCGCCGGCGATATTGCGGGCGGCGTCAACCGAGCTATGGATGCACACCAGGCCGCGGCGGTGGCCCGCAAAGGCGACCGTGGCGACGACGTTGGCGCCCTTGCGCTCCACTTCGGTCTCGACCGGCGGCATTCGCACCAGCGGCTTGAACACCATGGTTTCGAAGACCTCCTCGGTGGAGGACATCAGGTTCGACAGCAGTTCAGCAGGAATCGTCATCGCTACCTCTCAGGCCTTCATGGCCGACTGGATCTTTTCCTTGATCGTGTCGGGCGTGAACGGCTTGACAACGTAGTTGTTGACGCCTGCCCGCAGGGCTTCCTTGATGTCATCTTCCGCGGCGTTGGTCGTGACCATCAACACCGGCAGGCTCTTCGTCGCCGCGTTGGCGCGGACCGCCTTGATGAAGTCGATGCCGCTCATCTCGGGCATGTTCCAGTCGGTGATCACCATGTCCACCGGCGTCGCCGCCAGCTTGTCGACCCCCTCCCGGCCGTTGCCGGCCTCATGGAACTCCTTGTAACCCAGTTTGTTGAGCGTATTGATGATGATGCGTCGCATCGTGCTCGAGTCGTCGACAATCAGAAAGCGCATAGGTGCTCCAAATGGCTGCGAATCAGTTCGCTCGTAGGGGTCAATCGGCAGATTCGTGCTAGGGTTGAATCCCCACGCCGATGAAAGAGATGCCCCCGCCAGAGTGGCTCGAGCGCGCCAACCGCCTCGCGCTGACCGCCCGCCTGCTGTCGAGCACCGTCCACGACGTCAACAATGCCCTGCAGGTCATCGCGGGCAGCGTGGAGTTGCTGCAGATGGCGCCGGCGGCCAACGAGATGGTCCAGCGCCGCATCACGGCAATTGACACACAGGCCAAGCGCGCGTCGCGGCTGCTACAGGACCTGACCGAGTTCGTACGGGACGCCCGCTCGCTGGCGGAACCCATCGAGCTGAAGGCACTGGCTGAGCAGGTGCTGGCCTCGCGCCACTATGCCGTCACCAAGCTGCGCATCACCGCGGCGGTGGAAGGTGAGGCGGTGCGCATCAATGCCAATCCGAAGCACGTCCAACAGATCCTGCTGAACTTGCTCGTGAACGCGGAGGACGCGAAGTGCTCGACCCTGGTGATCAGGGTCGGGAAGGAAGGCGATCAGGCTGTCGTGATCGTCGAGAACAATGCCGGGAACCCGGAACCTGGAACGGGGAACCGGGAGAATTTAGGCATTGGCCTCGAAGTCTCGGAGTGGCTCGCGCAGAAGAACGGCGGCACGGTTACATTTGAACCGGCCGCCGATGGCTCCCGCGCGAAGTTCTCGCTGCCCGCGTCGTCGTAGCCTGCCGCGCCGTCGCCTTGGCGAAGGCGGCTTACGCCGCTGACGTATCGATTCCGCCG
>DATMJU010000453.1:0-2289 GCA_035553795.1 Vicinamibacterales bacterium | reverse complement strand
GGCCAGGTCCGAATCGATCATTCCCGAAATCCGGCGGCCGGTTTCGGGATCCGCAAACGGCGCGAGGACGGCGGCGGGATCGTCAGAGGCGCGGGGAATCACCGTGGCGAGCTTCTTTGCCAGCGCCTCGGCAATCGCATCCGCGTGCCTGGTGACCCATACACCGGAGGCGTTCACGCACGAACGCCCGCCGTTGTTCGAAATCGATTCGGCGATGACGTCGATGTACTGCTCCCAGTTGTCGGCGAGGTCAGGTCCAATGACGACCTTGCTGTAGCCGGGGCCGTGCACTTCAACGCGGCCGCCTTCCGCCTTCCAGCGCTTCGTCGAGCCGACATCGCCGAACACCATGCCGCGTCCGGTCGATCGCAGGATCTCGTTGCCGCCGGCGTGATCGGTCGGGTAATACCCGAAGACGTCAGCGGGCGCGCCGGCCTTGATCCACGCATAGATCATGCGCAGGGGCGTCCACGGTTCGGCGCTGCCCGGCTTGAGCACCAGCGGCATCTTCATGACCGTTGCCGGCGCCCACAGCGAATGCACGCCGGGTGAGTTGGAGGGCAGCACCACGCCCATCGCGTCAGCGCGCGCGAAGAAGCTCAGCATCTGGCCGTTGACCATGCCGTAGCCTTCATCGAGCACGTGTAGATCCAGCCCGCGTGTCAGGCCGGCCAGCACTTCCTCGACCTTGCTGAGCACGCCATGCACCTTCAGCATGTTGCGCTTCACGTTGCTGAACGGCGCGCCGGTCGTGGCCGACACCTGCTCGATGTAGTCCTGCGGCGACTGCATCGTGCCGCTCTCGGGATCGAGCGGTAGCGAGTCGTTGAGGAAGTGGTCGGCGGCGCGTCCCGCCATCGCAACCAGGTCCGCGTACGGAATCTGCTGCAGCCTGGCGCGCTTCTCGGCCTGCAGGCGCTGGTCGCGGCGAATCAAGCCCAGGTTGGCCTGGCTCATCGACACGAACGGCTCGCGCGTCCTGAAGTGCGGCGTGACCACCTGGTTGACGCTTCGATACGGAACGCCCCACCGGAGAATTGGAAGGTGGAGCATCAGTAAACTCCTTCGACCACGCTCTTCTGGAACCGCGAGAAGGGCCGCACGTTGCGTACGCCGTCCCACGGGTACTGCTCGCACGGCCGCTCACGCTCGCACTCGTCGCGCTCGAGGAAGCGCGGCATGAAGAACTCCTTGGTGAGCGTGGTCAATCGCGTGCGGCCGGTGGTGCCGTAATCAACCAGCGTCCACGGGTTGTCGGGGTCGACGACCTCGATCATCGCGCGCGGAGCGGGCGGGTAGTAGATGATCGCCCAGTTGTCTTCGGGCTCCGGCGCCTTCGACGGGCCAAGGCCCATCAGCGTGTTGCCATAGGTCGGCGCGAAGTGCGCGCCTTCCATCAGTTCCTCGACCGCGAAGCGATGGAACTGCGGCGTCATCTCGGTGCCGCCGCAGAACACGCCGGTGATGCCGGCCTTCTTCAGCGAGATGCGTTCGCACAGCGCTTCGAGGAGCTTCGGCGTGGTGAACAGGCACTTGATCGAATCGTGGGCCTTGAGCAGCGTCAGGGCCTGGTCGATGACGTGGCGCTTGTAGAGCTCCATCATCTCCATCTCGCCCATCTTGATCAGCTTGATGACCCAGCGCGGGTCGAGGTCGACCATGAAGCACATGCCGCCGCGATACTGCGCGAGGTGTTCGATCGCGAGCCGCAGCCGGCGCGGACCGCTCGGGCCGATGTGCAGCCAGTCGGCGCCCTTCGGAAATTTGTCGTCCGGCAGGGTGGCGCTGTAGTTTTCGTAGTCGATGCGGAAGTCGTCGATGTTGACGCGCGACTTCGGCACGCCGGTGCTGCCGCCGGTCTCGAACACGTAAATCGGCTTGTCCGCATAGGCCTTCGGCACCCAGCGCCGCACCGGCCCGCCGCGGAGCCACTCGTCCTCGAAGAACCCGAACCGGTCCAGGTCCGCGTAGCCCTTGACGTCCGTCAGCGGGTCGAAGTCGAAGGACTTCGCGCGTTCGAGCCAGAAGGGGCAGCCGGTCGCGGGATCGAAGTGCCACCGGACGATCTCGCGGACGTGGGCATCGAGGCGTTCGGCGGCGGCGCTGACGGCCACCGGATCGACGCGGGACGAAGTCGCAACAGATTCAGCCATGAGGGAATTCTACGGGATTGCGGCGCCACCCCGGCCGGTCTCGCCGCAGAGGGCCCGGAGGAACTGCGCCCGCTCCCGGGCCTCCGGTTGCCCCTCGAGCGCGTCGATCGGCCACGGCAGCCGCCACGTCCAGTTC
>DATMJU010000452.1:0-2648 GCA_035553795.1 Vicinamibacterales bacterium | reverse complement strand
GGGGAGGCAGCGGCTGACTTCCTCCGGAAGCGGCTTGTTGGCAGGGGGCGCGCAGCGCACCGCGGCCGCGATGTAGACGTCCGTCAACGCCAGGCCGTCGTCCGTCCGCTGCGACGTGCCGATGTTGGCGAAGCCGGCCCGCTTCAACGCGGACATGAGGAAGTCGCCCGAGGCGCCAATCCCGTCGCCGGTAAAGACCCGCCCGGTCCGGTTGGCCCCGTGCGCGGCAGGAGCCAGTCCGAGAATCAGAACTCGGGCCGCCGGATCCCCGAAGCCCGGCACGGGCCTGGCCCAGTACACGTCGTTGCGGAAGGCCGCCTTTTTCTGCCGCCCGACCTCCCGGCAATACGTGCGCAGGCGTGGGCACTGCTCGCAGGTAATGATGGCGGTCCGAACAGCCGACAAGGAGGAGGGGCTGTTTCTCCGAGAAACGCTCATGTGTTGTGGTTACAACATGTTACAGGCGGCCGGCGGCGGTCCCATGCTTTCAATTCGCCCCCCATCCCGCTAGAATGGTGTGTTTGCTAATCACAAAGCGACGCACCTATAAGGAAGGTTTAGCCCGGCCATGAGAAATACCGCACCTACCGATGCCGCCCAGCTCGAAGCCCTCGAAACCCGGGAGTGGCTCGATTCGCTGGATGATGTGCTCAAGCATGGAGGCCAGGCCCGCGTCGGCACCCTGCTTCGTGAGCTCGGTATTCACGCCCAGAAGAAGGGCGTCCGCCTCCCATTCACGGCGAACACGCCGTACATCAACACCATCAACGCCAACGAACAGGTGCCCTACCCGGGCAGCCGCGAGATCGAGCGCCGCATCAAGAGCATAGTGCGATGGAACGCGATGGCAATGGTGGTCCGCGCCAACAAGGTTGAAGACGGTATTGGCGGCCACATTTCCACGTTCGCGTCGTCCGCGACGCTGTACGAGGTGGGCTACAACCACTTCTTCCGCGGCCGTGACAACGGCAACGAAGGCGACATCATTTTCTTCCAGGGCCACGGTTCGCCCGGCATCTACTCGCGCGCGTTCCTCGAAGGCCGGATCAGCCAGGAACAGCTGATCAACTTCCGCCGCGAATTCAATCCCGGCGGCGGCCTGTCGTCGTATCCGCACCCGTGGCTGATGCCCAACTTCTGGGAATTCCCCACGGTGTCGATGGGCCTCGGCCCGATCATGGCCATCTACCAGGCGCGCTTCAATCGCTACCTGGAAGATCGCGGCTTGAAGCCGAAGACCGACGCCAAGGTGTGGGCGTTCCTCGGCGACGGCGAAACGGACGAACCGGAATCGCTCGGCGCCATCACGCTCGCGTCGCGCGAAAAGCTCGACAACCTGGTGTTCGTGATCAACTGCAACCTGCAGCGTCTCGACGGCCCGGTGCGCGGCAACGGCCAGATCATCCAGGAACTCGAGGCCGCCTTCCGCGGCGCCGGCTGGAACGTCGTCAAGTGCATTTGGGGTTCCGAGTGGGACGAACTGCTCGAGAAGGACTCCGAGGGCCTGCTCGTGAAGCGCATGGGCGAGATCGTCGACGGCGAGTACCAGAAGTACGCGGTCGAGAGCGGCGCCTACGTTCGCAAACACTTCTGGGGCGCGCACCCGCGTCTCCTCGAGATGGTCAAGCACCTCTCGGATGAACAGCTGAAGAAGCTCACGCTCGGCGGCCACGATCCGGTGAAGGTGTACAACGCCTTCAAGAACGCGACCGAGACCAAGGGCCGTCCGACCCTCGTGCTGGCGCGCACCATCAAGGGCTATGGCGTTGGCGAGTCGGGCGAAGGCAAGAACATCACCCACCAGCAGAAGAAGCTCAACGAAGACGAGATCAAGGCGTTCCGCACGCGCTTCGGCATCCCGATTTCGGATGAGGAAGTCGCGAAGGCGCCGTTCTATCGCCCGGCTGAAGACAGCGCCGAGATGAAGTACGTCAAGGAGCGCCGCGCCGCCCTGCACGGTCCCGTGCCGAAGCGCGAAGTGAAGGTCGCCCCGATCACCGGAGAATTCGGCGACACCTTCGACGAGTTCCACGCCGGCACCGCCGATCGCAAGGCGTCAACGACGATGGTGTTCGTGCGATTGCTGTCGAAGCTGTTGCGCGACGAGCAGATTGGCAAGAACGTGGTGCCGATCGTGCCGGACGAAGCGCGCACCTTCGGCATGGAAGCGCTGTTCCGCCAGGTCGGCATCTACGCGCACAGCGGCCAGCTTTACGAGCCGGTCGATCGCGACACGCTGCTGTATTACAAGGAAGCGCAGGACGGCCAGATCCTCGAAGAGGGCATCAACGAGGCCGGCTCGATGTCGTCGTTCATCGCCGCGGGCACGGCCTACGCGACGCACGGCATCAACATGATCCCGTTCTACATCTTCTATTCGATGTTCGGGTTCCAGCGCGTCGGCGACCTGATCTGGGCGGGCGCCGATCAGCGCATGAAGGGCTTTGTGGTTGGCGGTACCGCCGGCCGGACGACGCTCAACGGTGAAGGCCTGCAGCACGAAGACGGCCAGACGCACGTGCTCGCGTTGCCGGTGCCGACCTGCCAGTCCTACGATCCCGCGTTCGCGTATGAGTTAGCGGTGATCATCGAAGACGGCATCAAGCGCATGTATCGCGACCAGGAAGACATCTTCTACTACCTGACCG
>DATMJU010000451.1:0-6271 GCA_035553795.1 Vicinamibacterales bacterium | reverse complement strand
CCTGCTGTTCACGATCGCGATGACGTTGCTGACGGCGATCGTGTTCGGGCTCGGTCCTGCACTGCAATCGGCGCGCACCTCGGCGAATGATCTCGGCCGCATCGGTCAGCGCGTGGCCGGAGGCCGTGGCGTGCGGCGCGGTCAGCGGGCGTTGGTGATTGGCGAGCTGGCACTGGCCCAGGCGCTGCTCGTCGGCGCCGCCCTGCTGCTGGTGAGCTTCGTGCAGGCAACACGCGTCGACCTCGGTATCGGAACCACCGATCGCGTGCTGGCCGAACTCAACCTCCGGCCGCAGTACGTGAAGGTCATCACGCCGGACGGGACGATCGATCCCGCGCTGAAGATGCGCTTCATCGGCATGGTGCTCGATCGCGTCCGCTCCGCGCCGGGCGTCCGCGCCGTTGCTGCGTCGTCGACCGCGCCGCTGACAGGCGCTCCCAATCGCGGCATGCGCATCGAAGGCGACCCGGAACTGCCGCCAGATCAGCAGCCGAGTGCTGACTTCCAGCTGATCACCCCGGACTACTTCCGTGCAGTGGGCATGACGATGGTGGCGGGGCGGGCGTTTTCGGAGGCGGATCGCTCCGACACGCCGGCGGTGCTGATCGTCAACCAGGCGCTCGTCGACAAGTACTTCGCGGGCCGCAGCCCGATCGGCCACGTGATTCGTTTCGGCGGCAACCGGCGCCACGAGATCGTCGGCGTCGTGGCCAATGCCCGGTATCGATCGGTCGAGCAGCCGGCCGAGCCGGCGTTCTTCCTCCCGATCGAGCAAAACGACGAGCGGTGGCCGTTCCTGTCCTTCACCGTGTGGACCGACGGCAGCCCGGCAGCCACATCTGCCGCCACCACGATGCTGCGCTCGGCGGTGCGTGACGCGGATGCGCTGCAGCCGATCGCGCGACTGCGGACCATCGAGGAAACGCTGTCAACG
Source organism: Vicinamibacterales bacterium (assembly GCA_035553795.1). Taxonomy (GTDB): domain Bacteria; phylum Acidobacteriota; class Vicinamibacteria; order Vicinamibacterales; family UBA2999; genus 12-FULL-67-14b. Next base: position 5,337 of record DATMJU010000451.1, on the reverse strand, counting down.
GCGCTCGCCGCTCGCCGCTTCAACACCTGGATTGTGGTGTTGTTTGCCGCAACGGCGCTGCTGCTGGCGGCCGTGGGCACCTACGGGGTGATGGCGTTTTCGGTCACGAGCCGTACACGAGAGCTCGGCGTACGCGCAGCGCTCGGTGCGTCACCTGGCGTCCTGATCCGCATGGTGCTGCGCCAGGGTTTGGCGCTGACAGCGATCGCGAGTGCCATTGGCCTCGTCACCGCCGTCGCCTTGACGCAGTTCATGTCGTCGATGCTGTTCAACGTGACGCCGCGGGATCCGCTGACCTTCGCCCTGGTTGCCGGTGTGCTCGGCGTCATCGCGATCGCGGCGACGCTCATCCCCGCCCGCCGCGCGATGCGAATCAACCCCGTGGTCGCGTTGCGAAACTCCTGATTCCCGGCCCCTTCGCCTACTGGATCTTCCGGCCGAGCCAGGTGAAGGGGCCGCCGGCCTTGGTCTTCAGGGCTTCGCCGGCGTGGCGTTGGCTCAACTTCCAGACGAAGTCCATCTCGGTCATGATCGCGCTCAGCGCCATGCGAGACTCGACGATCAGCAGCACCGATCCGTACAGCATGTAAAGCGTGCCGATGACGCCGAGCAGCACGGCGATCCACGTGAAGTTCCGCGCGGCCGCAGAGAAGATTGCGATCGAAACGGTGGACGCGACGAAGGTGCCAAGCGCCGTGTAGTACGCGGCCATGGCGCGCTGGATGAGGCGGGCGCGCGAGGTCTGGCGATCGAGCTGCGTGAAGATCAGCTGCCGGTTCTCCTCGAACAGTTCGTCCTTCTCGGGATGCGCGGCCAGTTCCTGGAAGCGATCCGACAGCGTGCGCGTGCGATCGATCACGCGCCCGAGCCGGGTGCTGGTGGAAAAGATCAGCGCGCCGCAGGCGGAAATCAGGACCGCGGGCGTAATCATCGCCGTCAATACCGACAGCGCCACTTGCGGCGTCTCGAGCCGGGTCAGCCAGTCCATGGCGCAGTGTACTATGCAGCGTATGCAGGCGATTCTTGCGCGCGAGTTCGGTGGTCCTGAAGTCCTCAAGCTCGAAGATGTGCCCGATCCGGCGGCCGGAGAGGGACAAGTCCGGGTGCGCATCCACGCCGCGGGCGTGAATCCGTACGACACCTACATGCGAACCGGCAGCTATCCGATCAAGCCGGAGTTGCCCTACACACCTGGCGCGGATGCAGCCGGCGTGATCGACCAGGTGGGTGCCGGCGTCACCGGGCTCAAGACCGGACAGCGCGTCTACATCAGCGGCACCGCGCTCGGAAAGGCGCACGGCGCCTATGCGCAGTACGCGGTCTGCACGCCAGAGCAGGTGCACCACCTGCCCGATCGCATTTCCTTCACGCAGGGCGCCGGCCTCTTCGTCCCGTACGTCACCGCGTGGCGCGCGCTGTTCGGCGCGGCGAACCTCCGCGCCGGCGAAACGGTGATGGTGCATGGCGCCAGCGGCGGCGTCGGCGTGGCCGTGACGCAATTCGCCGTCTCGGTCGGCGCGACCGTCATCGGCACCGGCGGATCAGACGACGGCCTGGCGATCGTGAAGAAGCAGGGCGCGCAGCACGCGGTGAATCACAATACGCCCGGCTACCTGGAACAGATCACCGCGCTCACCGGCGGACGCGGCCCGGACGTCATCATCGAGATGCTCGCCAACGTCAATCTCGACAACGACCTCACCGTCATCGCGCCTGGCGGACGCATCGTGATCATCGGCAATCGCGGCCGCATCGAGATCGATCCGCGCAAGATCATGTCGAAGGGCGCGCACGTCACCGGCCAGGTGCTGTGGGGCGCGACGGCCGATGAATTCCGGCGCGCGCATCTTGCTGTGGTGGCTGGACTGGGGAGCGGCGCGCTGAACCCGGTGGTGGGGACCGAGATGCCGCTCCGGGACGCGGCGCGGGCCCATCAGCAAGTGATGGCACCCGGCGCGCGCGGAAAGATCGTGCTGATTCCCTAGCTACTTCTTCGCGAGCTCTTCGTCGATGACCTGCTTGAAGGCCTCGAACGGCTGCGCGCCGACCAGCGGCCGGCCGTTGATGTAGAGCGACGGCGTCGAGTTCACTCCGAGCTTGCCGCCGAGTTCCATGCCCGCGGCCACGGCCGCGGCGTGCTTGCCCGAGTCAAGGCACGAATCGAAGGCGCCGCCGTCGAGCCCGATGGCGCGCGCCGCCTGCTTGAGCGACGGCACACCCAGCGCGCGCTGGTTGGCGAACATCGCGTCGTGCATCTCCCAGTACTTGTTCTGATCGCCGGCGCAGCGCGCCGCTTCGGCGGCCTTCGGCGCCTCCGCATGGTTCGGCAGGGGGTAATCCTTGAACACGATCTTGACCTTGTCGCCGTAGGTGTTGCGCACCAGGTCCAGCGTGGGATTGACGCGCGCGCAGAACGGGCACTGGTAATCCGAGAACTCGACGATCGTCACCGGCGCATTCGCGTTGCCGCGCACCGGATCCGACGCCACCAGCGGCACGGTGTAGCGCGGCGGGTCGAGCATCACCTTCACCGCGGCGCCGCTCTTCGCCTTCAGTTCATCGACCAGCATCGCGCGCGCCTGCAGCGTACGGCGGTTCTCGAGGAACGGCTTGATCTCGCCGCGCAGCTGATCGAGCGTGCGGCCCTGGGCGCGATCCTTGTTCTGTTCGTAAAGCGCCGCAATGTCGGCTTCGGTAATCGCGGGGAGACGCTTGGCCGCGTCCGCTTCCAGGAACGCCGCAACCGGCTGGCCGGCGGCCTTGGCCGCGTTGGCGATCAGCTCATCGCCGACCAACTGCTCGATCATGTTGCGGCGATTCTGATACAACGCCTGGATGACGCGGGCGCGTTCGGCGGTGTCGAACTCCTCCCACTTCGCATCGACGTCCTTCAATGTGATCGGCTTGCCGGCGACCTCGGCCACCACCTGATCGGGATTGGAAGCGACTGAAGCCTGGGCGGACACGGTGGGCTCGTCGGCACACGCCGCCGTCATTACCGCAGCGAGGACCAGCGGCAGCACGGCTGCCCGGATCATCCATTGACGTCTCATCCTGTCAGCTTACCATCCGCCGCGTCCTCGTCCTTATCCGGCACAATTGGCTCGTAACCGGGACATCTGTAGACCGGCAACTGAGGATATTTGCGATATTCGGGATTCGTAAGCGACCGCTGGCACATGTAAAACGTGGACCGCCCGGTCTGCACAATACGGCAGTGCTGACAGTCGGAGCACAGCCCAATCGCAGGATTTACCACCCTAGGGACAGGGTACAACCTTTGCTAAAGTTGGGGTGTCATGCTCAGGATGTCCTCGTTCGTGTGCGCGATTGCGCTTGTGGCCGGTTCGCTCGTCCTCGCCCAGCAACCGCAGCCGGACCAGCCGGTGTTCCGCTCCAGCGTGCGCACGGTGCCGATTTACGCCACGGTGATCGATTCGAGCGGGCGCCTCGTCCCGGATCTCGAGCAGACCGACTTCACGGTCCTCGACAACGGCAAGCCCGCGGAGATGATCCTGTTCTCGAACGAGTCACAGCCGTTCAGCGCGGTGGTGATGCTCGACACGAGCGCCAGCATGACGGCCAACCTCAAGCTGCTCAACCGCGCCGCCGAACAGTTCGTGCTGCGGTTGCTGCCGGTCGACCGCGCGCAGGTCGGCGCCTTCAACGACAAGATCCAGTTGAGCGGAGAGTTCACCAACGATCGCGACGCGCTGATCAGCGCGCTCAACGATCTCTATTTCGGCAACCCGACGCGCCTCAATGACGCGATCGCCGCCAGCCTCGACGCGCTGCAGGGCCTCGAGGGCCGCCGCGTCGTGCTGGTGTTCACCGATGGCGAAGACACCTCGAGCCGCACCGGTTTCAAGACGGTGCTCGAGCGCGCGCGTGACGAAGAAGTGATGGTCTATTCGATTGGCCTGGAATCCGAGTACTTCAACGGCGTGCGCGTGGTCCGGTCACGCCCGTCGCGCGACCTGCGGAAGATTGCGGATGAAACCGGCGGCGGCTATTTCGAGCTGACGAAGACGGCCGACCTCGCGCCCACGTTTACGCGCGTCGCGCAGGAGTTGCGCAGCCAGTACCTGATCGGATTTGCGCCGGTGTCACTCGACGGCAAGGTGCACAAGCTGGAAGTGAAGGTCAACCGGCCGGGGATGACGGTGCGGGCGCGTAAGAGCTATCTCGCGGCGCCCGACAAACCGAGTAACTGATCTAATCCACCGAATCGGTGGACCAAATCAGCGGGCGAAGCTGACGGCGAGGATGGTGCCAACCAGCAGGACCGCGGTCGCAAGCTCGATCGTGCTCGAGAAATTCCATTCGTAGATCCGGAACATTTGTAGACTCTCCTCTAGTGTCTACGGCCCTCCTGCTTCAATAGTTCCAGCACCTGGCTCCAATTGGTCTTGGCGAGAATGTCACTGACGAGCTCGCTGTTGCCGCGAATGTGCAGCACGAGGCTATCGAGTCCTGCCGTGGCCGGTGTTGTCGGGACAGCCGTCACCGCGTACAACCCATCTCTCTGTTTTGTCACCTTCGCATCCAGGTTTCGTCCCAGCAGGATGATGCGATGGCTCTCGGCATAGTGCTCCGTGCCGGCTTCGTCCTTGTAGACGTGGCCTGGCACCATCAGCACGACGCTGTCGGCATACGGGAACGCTTCGACGCGTGAAGGCTCCATTCCCCCCGGGACCAGGAAGCGATACTCACGCTGATCGAATTCCACGGTGATCGATGCGTGCGATTCGGCGTCGATGCGCTCGCCGGCCACGCCTTCGTCGTTCAGCGACACGCCATCGACGGCCTGCGAGCGGCCGGTCCGCTTCGCCTCCGCAACCGCTGCCTCGTACTGCGCCGTGGCGCGGCGCTGCGCGGCCTGGATGTTGGTGTCGATCTGCGCCATGGCGCGCGTCGCGCGCAGCTGCACGACTTCATTCAGCGGATTGGCGTACACGTCGATGGTTTGATCGCCCTGGTCGGTTCTAATCATCCAGAGCGCTTCCGTGTTGTTGTTGACCGGGACGGAACCGTCGGCCGTCGTGTCCGGAAACGGCAGCGCCGGCGCCATCGCGGCGCGCACCGTCGCAATCACGCGCGCGGAGTGCGGGTCCTGCCCGGCCACCGGCGCGGTGAGCAGCGCGAGCAGCGCGGCGATCGCGATCATCGAGTCTCGCTCCAAAACTGCTCCAGCAGGTTTGCGGCAACTTGCGATCGGTATTCGCGCGTCGACCGCACGTCATCGATGGGCGCAATCTCGGTCAGCAGCGCGGTCTTCGCATCAGCGATCGATCCGCCGGACGACAGGATCGCCGCTGCCTTGCGCGCCAGGACGAC
>DATMJU010000450.1:0-7126 GCA_035553795.1 Vicinamibacterales bacterium | reverse complement strand
GGCCGAGAGAGCGCGTGCGCGATCCTGCGGGCGTCCGTAGGCGCTCAGGGCAATGGCGGGGATCAGTCCTCCCCCCTGCGGCTCGAGGCTTCGCACCTTTGCGATCAGCGCGTAGCCATCCTCACCAGGCATCTCGAGATCCGAGAGCAGCACGTGCGGCACGGACTCCTGCACCAGCTCAATCGCCCGCGCCACCGACGATGCCGGCCGCACGTCGGCTCCCGCGGCCGCAAGGATCGCGGTTGCCAGCGTCAACGCATCGGGATCGTCGTCGGTCACCACGATCCGCAGCCCGTCGAGGCGCACGATCGACTTGAGGGCTCCTTCATCCAGGACGGTCGCTACCGACGCCGCGGCAGCAACGGGCTCGGCGGCGGCCGGCAGCCTGACGGTAAACGTCGAGCCGGTTCCGATGCCCTTGCTGTTGGCCGTGACCGTGCCGCCGTGCAGGGTCACGAGATCCTTCACCAGCGCCAGCCCGAGCCCAAGGCCGCGATGCGCGCGCGTGCTCGAACTGTCAGCCTGCCTGAATCGATCGAACACGTGCGGCAGCATCTCGCGGCGCGATGCCATGCCCGGTGTCGCTCACCGCGATCTCCACGCACCCATCCACTCTCTGTTGGCGCAGCAGGATCTCGCCGCCGCTGTCGGTGAACTTCACCGCGTTGGTGAGTAAATTCAACACCACCTGCTGTAATCGCCCGGCATCACCGATGATCGTCCCCGGCGCATCATCGTCTGTCACGATCGTGATGCGAATGCCCTTCTCCTCGGCTGATGGCCTGATGGCATCGACGGCCGCCTGGCGAATGCCGGCCAGCGATACCGGCCCGATCGACATCTGCATGCGGCCGCTTGAGATTCGCGCGAGATCCAGCAAGTCGTCGATCAGCCGCACCTGCGCATCCGAGTTGCGCACGATCGCATCAAGCGCTTTGGCTACCCGCGCGTCATCCTTCAAGTGCTTCGCCTGCAGAAGCCTCGCCCACCCGAACACAGCGTTCAGCGGCGTCCGCAGTTCGTGCGACAGGACCGCCATGAATTCATCCTTCGAGCGGCCGGCCTTTTCAGCGACCGTCCTCGCTGCGCGCTCTTTCGCCAGGAGCTCGTCGCGCTCGGCCTCGTAACGCGCGAGCTCGCGCCCAGCGTTGGCCAGCGCTTCCCCGACGTCTCGAACTTCGGACAGTCCGGACTCGAGGGGTTGCGGTACCTCGCGACGCGCCAACGAGTCAGCGGCGTGCCGCAACTGCCGGATGGGTCCGGTGATGCCCCGCGCGACCCATCCTGCGCCAAGCGCCCCTAGAACAATCGACAGCAGGAAGCCACCGCCCAGCACCATGGACGATCGCCACGCGGCCGCAGCCAGATTGGCGGTAGGCATGCCGAGGACGGCTTGCCATCCTGATGGTTGAATGCGGCTGAACGGGGTGAGGATTTCGACGCCCTCGAGACTTGTCGATATCCCCGCACCCTCCCAGGCGTCCCCGCCGGCCGCCAGCACAGCGCGGCCTGACTCGGATAACTGGCCGCCGACATGCGCTTCGTGAGCGAGGGATCGGGCCACGCGGGTGCCCTGCTGGTCGACGATGGAGATGATCCAGTCCACCGGGGTCTGCTGGCGCGTGATCACGTCGTGGATCGCCGACGGGTGAACCAGCGCGGTGAGCGTGTGGCGCAGGACCCCGTTGCGCATCACCGGCACGCGCACGGGAAACATCCACCTCCCGTCGTAGTTCACCAGCCGCCCCACGCTGGGCGTGCGCGTGGCGATGACCTGCTGCAGGTTCTCGGCATCGATGATGGGAGGCGGAGTACCGCCCGCCGGAATCCGCGTATCCAGTGTCGGCGTGCCACCCGCGTCCGTCAGAATCAGCGCTTCCCATTGAGGCTGCGCGCGGGCGATGCGGACAGCGCGCTCACGAAACGACGCGGGATCGTTCGCATCGAGCGAGGGGGCCGTGGAAAGGGTTTGCAGAATAGTGAGCACGCTGCGCAGCTCGGTGCCGACGGCGTTGGCGACCGAACGCGCCAGCTCGATGCCTACCTGGCGTGCCTGTTCATCCTGATAGCGCACCAGCGCGAACAGGCCCAAGCCCGACAGCAACGCCAAAGGCAGGAGCGCTACGGCGATCAGGATCAGCAATCGTCGCGGCAGTGGCGTTGACAAGCGTACCGAGTGTTGCGCCTAAACCTGGAGGGGTCAAGCAGTTCACACGGTTGAGCTGCAAATGCTCGAGCTGGTGACGGTGCCTACGCGGTCTTGTCGAGCCGCCGGCCGTCGAGGACCGCGATGAACATCTCCACGAGATCGCGGCTCATGCGTCCACGCGTCACGTCGCGGCGCAGTTCGCTGATCGCCACGGACTGCGGCATCGCCTGACGATACGGCCTGGCCGTGGTCATCGCGTCGTACGCGTCGACGATCGAGACGATGTGTGCGAGGAGCGGAACCTCGGCGCCGCGCAAGCCGTCGGGATAGCCGCTGCCATCAAGGCGTTCGTGATGATGGCGGACGATCGGCCGCACGGGGGCGAGCGATCGCAGATCGCCGAGCAGCCGTTCGCCGATCTCCGGATGCAGCTTGATCGCGTCGTACTCGTCCGGCGTCAGCGGATGCGCCTTCAGGAGGATGGAATCAGGGACGCCAATCTTGCCGACGTCATGGAGGAACCCGCCGCGTTTCAATGCCGCCAGGTCGTCCTTGCCAAGGCCCAGGGCCGCGCCGAGCGAGACCGCGTACTTCGCCAGCCGATCACAGTGCCCCTCGGTGTAGGGGTCGCGGGCCTCGACGGTGAGCGCGAGGCTCATGATCACCGACTCGGCGGAGTCGAGTTCGTCGGTGTAGCTCTTGAGGCGCGTCAGCGATCGCACGCGCGCGCGCAACTGTTCGAGGTCGAATGGCTTGGCCAGGAAATCATCGGCACCGGCGTGGATGCCGGCGAGGCGGTGCTCGCGCCCCGACATCCCGGTCAGCAGGATCACCGGCGTCAGGCGCGTCGTCTCGGTCTGCTTGATCATCTTGCAGACCTCGATGCCATCGATGCCGGGCAGGCCGACGTCGAGCAGCACGAGATCCGGCGGCGACATGTTCATCTTGATCAGCGCCGACTCGCCGTCCGCGGCCACATCCACGGCAAAGCCGTCGGGCGTCAACAGCTGCTCGAGTAGCTCCGTGCAATGATGCTGGTCGTCAACGACCAAAACGCGTTGACCGGTGGAGTGGAACGGCATACTTACCGCTTCATCAGGTCGCGTATGAACGCGCGCGCCTTGGTGGCCACGCGATGCTTGCCGCCGCGCTTGGCGGCGTAGAGCGCCTGGTCGGCGCGCTCGAAAAGGCTCTCGTAGGTGTCGCCCGCCGAGAATTCGGCGAGACCGCAACTGACCTTCGAGGGAATCTCCGCCGTGCTGAGCTCGGCAATCGTGCGCGAGAAGCGGTTCTCCGCCTGGCGCAGCGTCAGGTCCGACGCGAGAATCGCGAACTCGTCGCCGCCGAGGCGGGCAACGACGTCACCCGGACGCACGGAACCGAGCAGCGCCTGCGCGAGGGCCACCAGCACCTGGTCACCGGCCGCGTGGCCGCGGGTGTCGTTGATCGTCTTGAAGTCGTCCACGTCGAGCATGGCGAGCACGAATCGCGAGCGCGCCGACCGCACCCAGTCCTGGCAGGTGCGATCGAAGGTGCGTCGATTGGCGATGCCGGTCAGCGAGTCGAGCGCCGCCTCGGTGCGCGAGGTGTTGAGCTGGCGCTCGAGCGTCTCGACGCGCTCGGAGAATTTCTTGGAGGTGGTTTCCCAGACCTGCCGGCGCTCGGCGGTCACGTGCTTCAAGGCCGCCACTTCCGCGGCAAGCCGCTCCTTGATCTGGCGGGGATCGTCCAGGGCGCTGATCGCCTGGAAGCGCGTCGCCGATTGATCGACCGTGTTTTGCAGGCCGCCCACTTCCGCGCCGACGGTAATCACCGCCTCGCGGACGAGCGCCACCAGCGCAGCCATCTCCTGCTTGCGATCAGCCTCCTGCTGCTTCGCATGATTGACGACCTCGCGCACCCGCGACAACACCTGCGCGCTCTGCGAGCGAGCGACGCCGGCTTCATCGTCGGCGGCGAGAATGGCCCGGCACTGGTCAATGCGGTTGCCGAGGTCCACGCGTTCCGCCTCGCCGCCTGCCGCCAGCAGGTCCCGCAGCAACGCGAGCGACTGGTCAATCAGCGAGTGGAGCCACTCCAGCTCAGGGTCGGGCTGTGAATTCCGGTGAATGTCGAGTGAGATGACACTAGTCGGGGGCATTCTCCCCAAGAATCGACAACCTAAGCGGAAGCTTGAGGCGTATCGAGAATGCTCCGGACTTTCCCGGCCAGGTCGTGCAGGGCAAACGGCTTCTGGAGGAAGTGCGTGTCGTTCGGCAGAATGCCATGCCGCAACACCGCATCGTCAGTGTAGCCAGACAGGTAGAGCACCTTGATCGGCGGGTGTTCGGTCCGCAACTGGTCGGCCAGGGCGCGGCCGCTCATCCCGGGCATGACCACGTCGGTGATCAGCAGGCGCGGTTGCGGCGCGGCCTCACGAAACGCGGCCAGGCCCGCCTGGCCATCCGCCGCGCTCAGCACGGTGTAGCCCTTGCTCTCGAGATACTGCTCCAGGATCTCCCGGAGGTCCGTCTCGTCTTCGACCAGCAACACCTTTTCGTTGCCCGACGCGGCATCGGCACGCTTCACCGGCAGCAGCACATTCGGGCGAATCGCATCGATGCGAGGCAGGTAGACCTTGAACGTCGAGCCGATGCCCACTTCGCTGTAGACCCACACGAAGCCGCTGCTCTGCTTGACGATGCCGTAGACCGTCGCCAGGCCGAGGCCTGTGCCCTTGCCCACTTCCTTGGTCGTGAAGAACGGCTCGAAGATGTGCGCCAGCGTCTCCTGGTCCATGCCGGTGCCGCTGTCGGTCACGCTGATCATCACGTATTCGCCGGGGGGCACCTGCGCATGGTGCTGGACGTACTGACCATCCAGCATCACGTTCTTCGTCTCGATGATCAGGTCGCCGCCGTCCGGCATGGCGTCTCGCGCGTTGACGGCGAGGTTGAGCACCACCTGCTGGATCTGGCTGCTGTCGGCGCTGACCGTCCACAGTTCATCACCCGGACGGAACAAGACGCGAATGTCCTCGCCGATCAACCGCGTCATCATCACCTTGATGTCGGCGACGACGGTGTTGAGGTCGAGCGGCCGCGGCTGCGTCACCTGCCGGCGGCTGAATGCGAGCAGCTGACCGGTCAGCGAAGCGGCGCGTTCCGCCGCCACTTTGATGCCGCCCAACGCCAGCTGCAGGCCACTGCCCACCGGCGCGAGCGGCGCCGAGGATTCGCAGTGGGCCAGGATGATGGTCAGCAGGTTGTTGAAGTCATGCGCGACGCCGGCGGCGAGGCGCCCGATGCCGTCCATCTTCTGCGCCTGGCGCAGTTGCGCTTCCAGTTCGCGGCGAGTGGTGACGTCACGGGCGATGCCTTGCGCGGCAATGATCGACGCGCCTTCGCGCAGCGGGCGCACGCCGACTTCGAGCGTGATGCGGCGGCCGTCAGCCGTGATGACATCGATCTCGAACGGCTTGACGTCCTCACCGGCCATCACGCGCTGCAACTGGCGCAGCACGGTGGGAATCTCTTCTGGCGACACGAGCTTGCGCAGATTGATGCCGCGCGCGTCTTTCGCCACGTAGCCGGTGATCAGCTGGCCGATGCGGTTCATCGACAGGCAGTAGCCCTCCCGATCGACCGTGAAGATGATGTCGTTGGCGTTCTCGACCAGCTCGCGATAGCGGGCTTCCGTGCGGCGCAGGGCCTCTTCCGCCAGCTTGTGAGCAGTCACGTCACGGCTCACCGTGAGGTAGTGCCTGCGGCCATCGAGCTCCACCGGCTCGCCGGACGCGAGGATGGTGCGCCGGATGCCGGTGCTGCTGACGACCTCGTACTCGAAGTCGCGCACGTAGCCGGCGGTGCGCATGCGGCTGAAGAATTCTTCGTGACGCGCATGGTCCGGCATGATCCCGGTATCAATCAGCCGGCGGCCGAGCACGGCGGACTTCGGGTAGCCGGTAATCTGCTCGAACCGGTCGTTGATGTCGACGACACCGTTGTCATCGGAGATCGCGATGCAATCGGGGCTCATCTGGAACGCCTTCGCGAAGCGTTCCTCGCTGCGCTTGAGGGCGGTCGCCATCTCGCGCTCCGCGGTGACGTCGACCACGACGCCGGCGGCGTAGACGACTTCGCCCGAGTCGCCGAGGAATGGACGGCCGGTCTCGCGCAGCCAGCGCACGGCGCCATCGGGGCGAATGATGCGGTACTCGACCGCGAAGGACGACTGCGATTTCACCGCGCGATCGAGCGCGAAGCGGGCCGCGGAACGATCGTCAGGATGGACGCGCGCCAGGAAGTCATTGCGCGGGCTGGTGGTCTCTTTTTCCTCGAGGCCGAGCATGCGGTTGAGGCTGCTGTCGCGCGTGCTCTGGTCGGTCGGCGCATCCCAGTGCCACGTGCCCATGTCGGCCGCGGTCATTGCCAGTCGCAGGCGCAGGTCCGCTTCGGTGCGCGCGATCTCGGCGTGCTGCCGTCCGCGAATGTGCTTCTTCAGCGTCACGACCCACAGCGCCAGGCCGAGCAGCACCACGCCGAGGCCGAGGCCGAGGGCCAGGCTGATGAGGCGCTGCTGCTCTTCACGCGTCATGAACACCACTTGCTGCGGCATCCACTGCGCCTCGATCCCGGCGATCGTCCCGTCGTCCAGCATCGCGCGAATGGCGGCGTCGATTTCGGCGAGCAGCGGATCGCCCTTGCGCACCACGAGCGACGCGGGCGAACTGGCGAACGGCCGGCCGGCGATCTTGATGTTCCGGAGGCCGCGCTGCTGGATGGCAAAGGCCGCCGCCCAGTGATCGGCCGCGACGGCATCGAGGGCCCCGGAGGACAACCGATCGAACCCGTCTGGGTAGCTCTCGACCAGTACCAGGTTGATGTCGCCGCGGGCGCCAAGCACCGTGCGCGGCAGGCCGCCCAGGGTGACCCCGACCTTCTTGCCGGCCAGGTCGTCGACGTCGCCGATCGAGCCATCACCCGATCGCACGAACAC
>DATMJU010000449.1:0-8181 GCA_035553795.1 Vicinamibacterales bacterium | reverse complement strand
GCCCTCCATCGACGACACGTGCGCGAGCTGGTAGTGCGGCCCGCCCATGGTGATCACGTCGCCGATCGCGGAAATGCCCGGCACGTTGGTGCGGAACAGCTGGTCCACGACGATGTAGCCGCGATCCATCTTGAGGCCGAGCTTCTCGGCGTCGAGCCCTTCGGTGACGGGACCGCGGCCGGTGGCCACGAGCAGCAACTCGAAGTTGAGCTTCTGCGACTTGCCGTCGCCGCCCTGGACCTCAACGTCCACGCCCTTCGACCCGGACTTCGCGGAGGTGACCTTGGAGCCGGTCATCACCTTGATGCCCTTCTTCTTGAACACGCGCTCGAGCTCAGCGGAGACCGCTTCGTCTTCGCCGGGCACGAGGCGCGGCAACAGTTCGATCACCGTCACTTCGCTGCCGTAGCTCTTGAAGATCGACGCGAACTCGACGCCCACGGCGCCGCTGCCCATGATGGCGATCGACTTCGGCACCGCCGGCAGGTGAATCGCCTCGTCGCTGAAGATGATCTTCTTGCGATCGACGTCGATGCCGGGCACGCTGCGCGGCGTCGAGCCGGTGGCGATGATCAGTTCCTTCGTCGCCGAAAGGGACTGCTTGCCGCCGTCGTGCAAGGTGACTTCGGCGCTCTTCCCGCCGGTCAGGCGGGCCGTGCCCTTGATCCAGTCGATCTTGTTCTTCTTGAACAACATCTCGATGCCGCCGGTGAGGCCCGAGATCATCTTGTCCTTGCGGGCGTGCACGGCCGGCATGTCGATGGACACGGCCGCGCCGTCAATGCCGGTCAGCCCCCATTCCTTTGCCGATTGCGCGACCTTGAGCGCGTGCGCGTGTTCGAGCAGCGCTTTGGTGGGGATGCAGCCCCAGATGAGGCAGGTGCCGCCGAGCGCTTTCTGCTTCTCGACCACTGCCACCTTGAGGCCCAATTGCGCGGCGCGAATGGCGGCGACGTATCCGCCGGTGCCTGCGCCAATAACTACGACGTCGTACTCGTTAGCCACAACCTCTCACTGTGGCCCGGATTTGAACGGGCCGTCAAGCAAGCTGATGTCTTCGGAAATCATGGCTTCTTCATTGACGACAGCGGGACGAACGTCTGCTGCGGGGCCGGGGCGGCGGGCGCCGCGGGGTCCACCTTGGCCTTCAGCTCGCCATGGTCGAACTTCAACTGCCAGTACATCTCGGTCACCTGGGCGAGCTGCCGCGCCGTGCGCCGCGCATGAACCCAGGCCGCGATGCCAATGACCAGGGCGGAGAGCGCAACCATCCACAAAGCAACCATAGCCGTATACTTCCGCCGATGGCGGCTGGACGCAAGACGGTTCTGGTGATCGATCCGCAGGACGAGGCGCGCGAGAGGCTCTCCCAGGTCCTGCGCCGCGACTACCGCGTGATCCGGGCGGCGTCCGCCGAAGCCGGGCTGGCGCTGATGGACCGCGAGGACGTGGACGTGCTGGTGGCCGACGTGCAGCAGCCCGCGCTGGGCGGCATCGACCTGCTGCAGATCGTCCGCGAGAACTTCCCGCTGGTCGAGATCATCATGACGTCGGCTGCGCCTGACGTCGACGGCGCGGTGCGCGCCATCAAGCTCGGCGCGTATCACTTCCTCACCAAGGATGCCGATCCCGACGTGTTACGCGAACTGGTGCGCCACGCCGGCGAGCGCCAGGACCTGCATCGCCACGTCCTGACGCTGCAGGACGCCGCCGGCGACGTGGCGGCGCGCGACTTCATCACCGGTCCGAGCACCGGCCTGAAGGACGTGCTCGAAACCGTCCACAAGGTCGCGAAGCTCTCGGCGACGATTCTCATTCTCGGCGAGAGCGGCACCGGCAAGGAGTTGCTCGCGCGGATGCTGCATCGCGAATCCGCCAACCCGGATGCGCCATTCATTGCCGTCAACGTGGCCGCGATTCCACGGGAGCTGGTCGAAAGCACGCTGTTCGGCCACGAGAAGGGGTCGTTTACCGGCGCGCTGCAGCAGCGCATCGGCAAGTTCGAGCTGGCCAACGGCGGCACGCTGTTCCTCGACGAGATCGGCGATCTCAAGCCGGATCTCCAGGCCAAGCTGCTGCGCGCCATCCAGGAGGGCGAGGTCGAACGCGTCGGCGGCTCGCGCCCCATCCGAACGTCGTTCCGGCTGATTGCCGCGACGAACGTGGATTTGGAGCGCGCGGTGAAGGAGGGTACCTTCCGCGAGGATCTGTACTACCGCCTCAACGTCATCCCGGTGCGGCTGCCGCCGCTGCGCGAGCGCATCGAGGACCTGCCGGTGCTCGCGGACTTCTTCATCAGACGTTACAGCGCGCGCTTCCACAAGGACGTGCGCGGCATCGCCGAATCAACGCTGGCGATGCTTTCGCACTATCGGTGGCCTGGCAACATTCGCGAGTTGGAAAACCTGATCGAGCGGCTGGTCGCAGTGGCGGATCACGAATACATCACCGACGAAGACCTCCCGTTCGAGTTCCACGTCGTCGAGCTCGACCGCACGCGGTCGGATACCAGCCTGCTGGATCGGGCGCTGGGGACGTTCGAGAGGAATTTCCTGGTGCGCGCGCTCGAGCGGAACGCCTGGAACGTCACGCAGACGGCGCGTTACCTGGGCGTGCCGCTGAGCACATTGAAATTCAAGATGGAACGGCTCGAGATTCGCGAGCTCGCCCGCCGAATCAAGAAGTAGCCCCGCCGAAGCGGGGCGGTACTGCGCTGGCCTTACGCCTTCTTGGGAAGGACCGCGTCCTTGAGCTGCTTCACGATGCGCGCCTTGACGACGGTCTTGGCGGCGATCGGAATCGGCTGGCCGGTTGCGGGATTGCGGCCGGTGCGGGCGTTGGTCTTCTTCAGCACCAGCTTCACCATGCCGGGAATCACGAACTCCCCCGTGCGCTTCAGTTCCTTCTCGGCCAACGCTGCCAGCTCGTCGAAGAACTCACGAGACTGCGTGCGCTTGATGTCAAAGCGCTCAGCGAAGTGCGAGAAGAGTTCCGACTTGCCCATCTTCCGGGCGTCTTCCATCGTGTCCCCCAGCTGCCCGCCGGTGGCGGGCATAAGCAGTGCTGTCTTGCGAGGCGAACCTCGCCCTAGTTAAGAGTGCCGTATGCTATCCCCGGCCCTTGGGGCTGTCAATGTAGACTGATCCTCTATGGCCACGTCTACGATCGAGACCTTCCCGAACCCCCGGCCCGAGCGCGAGTTCGAGATCGCGATCGACTGTCCCGAGTTCACGTCGATGTGCCCGAAGACCGGGCTTCCCGACTTCGGCGTCATCCGCATCCGCTACGTGCCGGACGCCCGCTGCATCGAGCTCAAGTCCCTCAAATACTATCTGTTGGAGTTCCGCAACAAGGGGATTTTCTACGAGGCGGTGACCAACCAGATCCTGGACGACCTGGTGGGCGCTTGCGCGCCGAAGCGCATGACGGTGATTGGCGACTTCACCGCCCGCGGCGGCATTACGACGAAAGTCACGGCGGAGTATGCCGGACGATGACCTCGTCCGGATCCCGATCGAGGACGCGATCGATCTGCACAGCTTTGCGCCGTCCGACATCCTTTCGGTCGTTGATGAGTATCTGACCGCCGCGCGCGACGCCGGACACGGCGACGTGCGGCTCATCCACGGCAGGGGGAAGGGCGTGCAGCGCGCCGACATCCAGCGGCTGCTGCGCAGCCATCCCCTCGTCGAGCGGTTCTGGGACGCTCCCGAGTCGCACCTCGGCGCGACGGTCGTGCGGTTGCGCCGCGGCTAGATCGCGGCGGCGCGCACGCCTGACTTTTCGCGTCGCGCCTCGTCCCGCTCAACCGTCATTTCACGAAAGGATGCGAGCGCCCGCGCGATCGTATCCAGCTGGCCATTGAGCTCGGACGCGCGCAGGGTCGAGACCGGCACGCCGGAGTTCACCGCCGAGGCGACCGTGCGATAGTCGCTGTTCACGCTGTACGAGATGTTCAAGCCGAGCACGCGCTCGATCTGCGTGGTCGACAGCACGCCAAATTCGGAGGCGCGGTTCAGCACGATCTGCAGGCGCTCGCCGGGGACGCCTGCCGCCTTCACCGCATCGATCAGCCGCTGCAGGTTGCGCAGGCACGGCACGTCGGGGTTGGCGACCAGCAGGATCGCGTCCGACAGCTGCAAGGCGCTGGTCGTCGGCATCATCAGCGACGTGCCGGCATCGAGAATCACGAAGTCGTAGATTGAATTGAGCGCGCGGAGCGTCTGCTCGACCGCATCCGCCTCACGCGGCGCGGGCCGGCCGAACTCGTCGCCGGCGGCGAGCACGTGTAGGCCACAGTCGTGCTCCACCACGTAGCGCGAGAGTGAGGGGGGATCGATCCACGACAAGTGATCGAGCGCGGTGAGGAACGAATGGCGCGGCCGCAGGCCGAGGAACAATGCGACGTCGCCAGGTCCGTTCTTGAGATCGACCACCACGGTGGGCCGATTGGTGATGCGTCGAATATCAGCCGCACAGTTCACCGCGAGAGTCGTGGTGCCGGTGCCGCCCTTCGTGCCAAGAAAGCTCACGATCATGACGATTGAGTAGGCAACCGCTGTGCCATGGCGGGAAACCGCGACGTTGCGAGGAGAAACGCTGCAACGGTGTCCGCTAACACCGCCGCACATCGCCAGAACTGTAAGTGAGCTGACACGAATTGTCGGTTTCTCCAGCCCGAGCGTGGCTGCGACTGCGAGGCCGTATCGCTAACTGCCAACGATACGAACAGTTGGGAGCACTCACCGGTCGATCGCACTCACGGCACGCCGCTTGCTCAAGTGATTCGTGCTCCTGCTGAAAGACCCCAACACCTATGGCGCTAACTAATACCCGTTTGCTCGCGCGTCCTGCCAAGGACGAGTGGGGTGTGTACGACCCGGAACAGGCCGGCATCGCCGCGCTGGTGGCCCGCCTCGATGCCCGTGAATCGAAGACGGCCGCTGCCGTCCCTGGCCCGGTCGTGCCCGAGGAACCTTCTGAACCGGCGCCGCTGGCGGCGCCGCGCCCCACCTTCGGCGACGCGCAGTAATCTCGCTTTCTTCTCCTCAACGTCCCTTGCTGAGGGTGGCCTGACGCGGCCACCCTCTTTTTTTTGGCAACGATCCTTGATCTGTCTCCGTCATATAGGTATGTTTCATACCTATATGGCACCAATCGATGTCTCGACGAGGTCATTGCAGAAAGGCAGCGCCGAGTTCCTGGTGCTGTCGATTCTCGACGGCCCGGACCGTCATGGGTATGAGCTGGCGCAGATCATCGAAACGCGATCCGGCGGCAAGCTGAGTTTCAAGGCCGCGACGCTCTACCCGCTCCTCTACAAGCTTGAGAAACAAGGCTGGGTCGCCGGCCGCTGGATCGAGAAGGCGGGCGAACGGCGACGCCGCTTCTACCGGCTGACCGCCGCGGGCCGAAAGGTCCTTGGCGCTCGACGCCGGGTGTGGCGCGAATTCATGGACGCGCTCGACCAGGTCACCAGGGTGCGGCCTGCCTAGAACGCGGAGAGCCGGGAACCAAAGATGGACTGGCGCGCACACGTCCGCTCGCAGCTTCCGCCGCTGCAGGTATCGCCGGAGCGCGAGATCGAGATCATCGACGAGCTCGCGATCCAGCTCGAAGCCACCTACGAACGCGCCCGCTCGCACGGGCTGATCGAAGACGAGGCGCGGCAACTGGCGCTCAACGAGATCCCCGACTGGGCCGCGTTTGCGCGCACGGTCGGACGCATCGAACGTCCATTCCAACCATCACCGGCGCCGGGGGCCGGCCCAGGGAGCTACATGAGCGGCATCATCCAGGACATTCGCTACGCGTTCCGGGCGCTGGCGCGCGCGCCGGGGTTCGCGGCGGTCTCGATTCTCACGCTCGCGCTGGGCATTGCCGCGACGACGATTGTCTACTCGATCGTCGATGGCATCCTGCTGCGGCCGCTGCCGATTGCCGACGGCGATCGCGTGCTGGTGGCGCGCGAAACCTTCAGGGGCCAGGAGGGCAGTTTCTCGTGGCCGAATTACCTGGACTTTCGCGCTCGGCAGACGTCGTTCGAGCGCTTCGCGGTCTGGCGCGGGCTGACTGCCAACCTGACCGGCACCGATCGGCCACGACGCCTCAACGTCAGGCACATGTCCCGGGACTTGCTGTCCACGCTCGGCGTGCGTCCGATGCTGGGCCGCGACTTCACCGCCGAGGACGACACTTCTGCCGCCGAACGCAGCGCCATCGTCAGCTACGCCTTCTGGCAGCGCCAACTGGGCGGCAGCACCGACGCGATCGGCCGCCAGATCATGCTCGACGAGGCCCCGGCCACGGTGATTGGCGTGCTGCCGCAGGGCTTCACGATCGCGCGCGAGGAAGACATCTTCCTGACGATCGGCAGCCACATCGAGCAGGCGCGGATGATGTACATGGGTCGGGGCAACCATTTCGGCCTCGTCGCCGTCGCGCGATTGAAGCCCGGCGTCTCGGTGGAAACGGCCAATGCCGAAATGGCGTCGCTCGCGCGGCAGCTCGAACAGGAGTATCCCGAGACCAACAGCGGCAACGGCGCGTCGGCGCGTCCGCTGTTTGAAGTGCTGGTGAGCACGGCGCGGCCGATGCTGTACGTGCTGCTCGGCGCGGTCACCGCGATGCTGCTGATCGCGTGCGTCAACCTCGCGAACCTGATGCTGGCCCGCGCCGCGGGCCGCACGCAGGAGATGGCGGTCCGCCGCTCGCTGGGAGCGGCGCGGTGGCGAATCGCGCGGCAGATGCTCACTGAAAGCCTGATGCTCGCGATTGCCGGCGGCACGCTCGGCGTCGCGCTCGCCTACGCCGGCTTCGAAGCCATCGTCGCGCTCCTCCCGCCCGGCCAGCCGCGCATTCACATCGTCACCATCGACTGGCGCGTGCTGCTGGTCGCGGCGACGGCGTCGATTGGCACCGGCGTATTGTTCGGGCTGATGCCGGCGATCCAGGCGGCAACCGGACGATCGATGACGTTGTTGCGCAGCGCGCGCGTGACCGGCACGGGACAAACCGGAGCGGGCACGCGGCGCACGTTGATGCTGGCGGAAGTCGCGCTGGCCCTCGTGCTGGTGACCGGCGCGGGCCTGA
The DNA here is from genome assembly GCA_035553795.1 of Vicinamibacterales bacterium. Taxonomy (GTDB): domain Bacteria; phylum Acidobacteriota; class Vicinamibacteria; order Vicinamibacterales; family UBA2999; genus 12-FULL-67-14b. Next base: position 1,089 of record DATMJU010000449.1, on the reverse strand, counting down.
TGCTGCGCACCATGAACAACCTCGGCGCCGTTGAGACTGGTTTCGACGGCGAACAGATCCTGTCGGCGCAGTTCAACCTACCGCAGCGCTACGACCACGATCGGCGCGTCACATACCTGGATCAAACGCTCGAGCGGCTTCGCGCCATTCCCGGTGTCACGAAGGCGTCGTACACGTATTCGCTGCCGATCGCGGGCTCCAACTGGAATTCGGTATTCGTCGTCGAGGGACAATCGGCTCCTGAGCGAAGCCAGCTACCCAGCTCCGCGTGGATTCCGATTACGCCCGACTACTTCGACACGATGGGGATCCGGCTGGTTGAGGGCCGGCTGTTCGACGACCGCGACCTCGCCACTTCTCCGGAGGTGGTGATCGTCAACGAGACGTTCGCGCGGCGCCTGTTCGGCGACAACGATCCGATTGGCGCGCGCGTGAAGCAGGGGTTTCCCGAAATGCCAACACCGTGGCGTCAGATCATCGGCGTTGTGAAGGACGTGCGGATGAACAGCCTCCAGGGAGATCCCACGCTCCAGGCCTACCTGCCGGTGCGTCAACACAGCCAGCGCGCCGGCATCTTCGTCGTCAAGGCAGCGACCGATCCGTCGACGCTGGGCCGAGCCGTCGAGGCTGCCATCCACGAGGTCGATCCCAACCTTCCCCTGTTCAACGTCAGGACGATGAAAGAAGTGATCGACGCATCGATCGGCAATGAGCGCCTGACGATGGTGTTGATGCTGGGGTTTGCGGCGCTTGCGCTGCTGATGGCGGCAATCGGCGTCTTCGGTGTGACCGCGTACTCGGTGTCGCAGCGCACGCACGAAGTCGGTGTGCGAATGGCGCTCGGCGCCAAACCGTCTGGCGTGATGGCCCTGATCCTGCGGCAGGAGATGTCGGCGTGCCTCGGCGGCATCGCGATTGGTGTTGGCGGAGCCTTGCTGCTTGGCTCGTTGCTCGAGTCGATGCTGTTCGGGGTGACGGCGAGGGACTCGGTCACGTTGTCGGCGGCCGCAGCGACTCTGCTGCTCGTCACCGCGATCGCGTGCTTCGTGCCGGCGCGCCGGCACGAAGCACGCGATCGCGGTGACGAGC
>DATMJU010000448.1:0-2539 GCA_035553795.1 Vicinamibacterales bacterium | reverse complement strand
GTCTTTAGACGACGTGACCGGCGCTGCCGGCGCCTTCGGCTCCGTGCCCCACCAGAACTGCTTCGGCAGCGGCTTGGCCTGCGGCCACACCATGTTCAGCGTGTCCGCTTCATACAACTCGCCGTTCTTCATCACGTAACGAATCGAGTTGGTGTTCTTGATGTTCTCAAGCGGGTTGCGGTCGAGGACCAGCAAGTCGGCCAGCTTGCCGGCTTCAAGTGAGCCGACGTCCTGGTGCAGGCCGATCGCCTCGGCGCTGTGCATCGTGATGACCTGGAGCGTTTCGTGCGGCGTCAGCCCGCCCGACGCGAGGTTCCACGTTTCCCAATGCGCGCCAAGACCCTGCAGCTGCCCGTGGCTGCCGAGGCCGGCCTTGCCGCCGGCGCGCACGACATCGGTGACGCCCTTGGCGATCAACTGGTGACCGTATTCCTCCGGCAGGAACCACTGCGGCCGGCGCCGCGTCATGCCGTCGAGCAGCTCCCACGGAATCCATTTGCGCAGCTTCGGATCCTTGTCAGGCGATTCCGTCTCGAACCAGTAGTTCTCCGACCACGGCGCGCCATACGCCACGAGGATCGTCGGCGTGTAGAACGTCTTGGTCTTCGCCGTGAACATCGTGACGTCCTTGTAGAGCGGCGCGATCGGGAAGCTGTGCTCCTGTCCGGAATAGCCGTCGGCCATCTGTGTCAGGTTCAGCTTTAGATCGAGCGAGCCTTCGATCGTCGGGGTAATGCCGTATTCCTTGCACGCCTCGAGGATCCACTGGCGGACGATGCGATCGCCGGCGACGTATTGCTTCAACGTGTTGGTGCGATACGCCTCCTTGTAGCGCTTGATGAACCGGAACGCCGCCTCGCGGCTGTCGATGCCAGATCCTGAAAACACCCCGGGCCCCGTCGCGAACACGCGCGGGCCAGGCATCAAGCCGGCGTCGACAAGGTCTGCGTACGCGAACACGTCCGGCGTGGATGTCTGCGGATCGCGGGTGGTGGTCACGCCATAGGCGAGGTTGGCGAGGTACTGCCAGACTTCCGTCTGATGGAGACCGCGCGGCGCCCACATGTGGCTGTGTGCATCGACCAGCCCCGGCATGATCGTCTTCCCGGCCACACTGATGGTGCGCGTGCCTGCGGGTACGGTCAGCGAACCGCGCTTGCCGACCGCGGCGATGCGGTTGTTGGTCACGAGCACGTCACCGTTCGGAATCACTTCGGTGCCCTTCATCGTGATGACGCGCGCGCCGGTCAGCAGCACCGCGCCGGCCGGCCGCGAGCGCGGCATCTCGACCACGACATCGGTCTTCTGCGGCTCGGACGCATCGATCGGCTGGCGGAAGAACTGCGCGCCCCAGGCCCACGTCACCGCGGAGCCGTCGCGAGTCCAGCCGAGGTAGTCTCCGCCATCGAGCGACATGCGCTTCACGGGGACGTTGGTGTCGCCACTGCTTTGAATGCGGACTTCAACGGTCTCCCGTCCGGCACGCGGCACCGTGACGAGGTAGTGACGTCCCTGCAGGTTGACGAAGGCGCGCGTGCCATCCGGTGAGAGGCGGATGTCATCGGCGGATGGCGGGTTGTTGCCAGGGCCGATGCCGTTGACGCGCAGGATGGTGCGGCGGTCGTACCCGTCCATGGTGATCGACTGCAATCCCCGCCCGGTCGTGAAGTAGACGCGCGAGGCGTCATTGCGCGAGAACTGCAAGCCGCGTCCACCTTGCGCTGATCCCACCAGCGTGGATGCGCCACCGGTTGAGGGCATCGAGCGAATCTCGATCGTGTTCGGCGCGCTGACGCCGGTGATTTCGCGCGGAGCATGGTCGTCGCCGTCGCGCTCGTCTGCCGGCGGCGTATCCATCAGGATCGAATAGAGCTGATCGGAGGCTGCGCCGGCCATGTAGGCAATGCGCGCCCCATCCGGCGCAAAGGTCGGATCGAGGTAGTAACCCTCGTGCCGGGTGAGCGTTTCGGGAGCACCACCGGTCGCCGCGACCTTCTTGATGTGCCCGCCTGTCGTCGTCCACGTGGTGTAGACAATCGAGCGGCCATCGGGCGACCACGCCGGCATGAATTCGCCTTCGCCGGAGCCTGACGTCAGCAGCCGCGGATTACCGCTCGGGTAATCCTTGATGTAGAGACGATTCATCGCGCTGAACACCAGCTTCGATCCGTCGGGAGAAAGCGTCGGCCAGCGAATCAGCCGCGAGCGCACCGCGTCGCCGTCCTCCACGCGGACCGGTGCGTAGACGCGCGGGGCGATCTCTGCCTCGACCTTGGCGGTGAACGGGATTGGCGTCGATTCCCCGGTGGTGAAGTTGATCCGCTGCAGCTTGCCGTTCACGGGAACGATCAGCGCGCTGCCGTCAGGCGTGAAATCGTAGCGCGGCAGCGTATCGCGGCTGGCGCGTGACTCCTGGTCGTCGCGCGTCACCGGGTAGGCCAGCCAGCGCTCGGCGCCGGTTTCGAGATTGCGCACGCGCAGTCCCGTCCCCGTCTTGTGACGCGTGCCGAACACCATCGATTTGCCATCGGGCGAGATG
>DATMJU010000447.1:0-2421 GCA_035553795.1 Vicinamibacterales bacterium | reverse complement strand
TTCACTGAGCGGCAACACCGTGACCGGCACCCTCAAGCACGAGGGAAAAAGCGTCTCCACCGGCGGCGGAGGCGGGCCGGTTGACGAGGCGTCATCGGGCACGTTTCCGGTTACCCTGACGAAGTCCTAGGACATGAGTTCGGCCAGCGTCATCCCGCCGGTTCTCAAGTCTCCCCGCATGGCCATTGCGGGCGCGGTGGCGGTGTGCGCACTGACGGTGTTTGTCTACTGGGTCAGGGCAGGCGCGGATGACGGGATGGAAGCGACGGCGACGCGCGGTGAACTGACCGCGCGGCTGACATCGAGCGGCACGCTGAAACCAATGCAGTCGATCACCTATCGCTCGCCCATTCCCGGACGCGATGTGGAGATTCGTGATCTTGCCCCCGAGGGCTCGCGCGTCAACGCCGGCGACGTGGTGGTGCGGCTGGACACGACGGACTTGGAAATCGAACTCGCGCGTGTGCGTCAGGACCATCGTCAGGCGCAGATGGACCTCCAGGTCGCCGAAGGCGAGTACGAAGAGGCCGGCGCCGAAGTGAAAGCGGTCGCCGAAGGTGAAGGCGCGCTGACCGTCGAGGAGGCGCGATCAACCCTGGGTCGCGCCGAGAAGAAGGTCGAACGGCTGCGCCAGGAGTACGAACACTTGAAGCCGCTGCTCGACAAGGGTTTCATCACGCGCGAGGAACTCGCCCGCACCGAGGAGCAGCTCGAAGAAGCCGAAGAGGCGGTGACACTGGCGAGGCGTCGTGCGGATGTCGTCGTCCAGTTGACTCATCCGCGAGAGAAGCAGCGCGCCGCGCTCGGCCTGTCGCAGAAAGCCGCGCAGCTCGGGCTGGTGCGCACCCGTGTCGGCGAGCTGCAGATTCGAGTCGATCTGCTCGAGCGGCTGCTCGAAGGCTGCACGGTCCGCGCGCGGGGGCCGGGTCTCGTGGTCTACGAGGAGAACCTGCAGGTCAACCCACGCCGAAAGTTGCGCATTGGTGATCGCGTGTTCGCGACCCAGGGCATCGTCACGATTCCGGAAGTCAGCCGGATGCAGGTGGAAGCCTCCGTCAGCGAGAGCGAAGTGCATCGCGTTTCGCAGGGGCAGGCCGCCGACATTCACGTCGAGGCGTTCCCCGGCATGAAGCTCACGGGCAAGGTCATCCGCGTGGGAACGCTCGCGACGGCGTCCGCGAATCGTCCGTTCGACGACAAGCGTTTCGATCTCGTGATTGCCGTTGATCCGACGAATGCGGAACTGCGGCCTGAGATGAGCGTCCGCGCCGACGTCGTGCTCGGCTCGCGGACCGATGTCCTGATGGTGCCGGTGACGGCGGTCTTCAACAACCAGGGCACGCGGATTGTGTACGTGATTGGCGCAACCGGCCTGGAGGCGCGCCGCGTGGACCTGGGCGAGTCGAACGACCGCATGGTGGAAATCGTGGCCGGCCTGCGCGAAGGCGAGCGCGTTTCGCTCACCCCGCCGCCCGCCGCTCCTGGCGGCCCGGTGTCCCCGCCGAATCCCGGCGCTGCGGCGCCCGCGCGCGGCAATGCGCTTCAGCCTCGCTGAACTCGGCGAATTCCTGCGGATCGCGGTCGAGGCACTCGGCCGCTATCGCCTCCGTACGGCGCTCAGCGTGCTCGGCGTGGTGCTTGGCGTCGCCGCGGTGATCGCGATGATGTCGGTCAGTGAAGGTGCGGCGCGCGATGCGCTGGCGCAGGTCGACGCGCTCGGCCTCGATAACATCGTCGCGCAAAGCGCTGGCGGACTGAATGCGCGCGGCACGATGAAGCGCAGCCTGGTTGCCGCTGATGCCGAACGGGCGCTGGCGCTCGTGCCTTCAGCGTCGCGGTCGGCGCCGGTCATTTCGAGGTACGTGCGTATCGGTCGCGGCGATCAGGTCAACCCGGCACAGGTGCTCGCTTCAACCCCTGATTTCCAACGGATCCTTCGGCTGACCGCCGAACGCGGCAGGCTGCTGTCAGAAAGTGATGCCGATGCGGCCGCACGCGTCTGCGTGATCGGCGCGCTGATGGCCCAGCAGCTGTTCGGGTATCGCGATCCGGTGGGGGAGACGATCAGGATCGGCACCGATCATTACCGCGTGGTTGGGGTGCTGCGCGAGCAGGGAGGCGATCCGCAGGCCGGGACGTCGATGGCGTGGCACAACATCAATCGCGCAGCGTTGGCGCCGTTGCCGGCGATTACCGGGAAGACGCTCACCGTGTCGCCGAACCAGCCGGTCGAAGAAATCTGGGTGCAGGTCGCGGACGCGGAACGTTCGGTCGAACTCGGCGACGTCTTGCGCCGGCTGCTGCTGCAAACACGCGATGCAGACGAATTTCACATCGTCGTGCCGCGCGAACTGCTCGCGCAACGCTACCGCACGCAACGCACGTTCAGCGTCGTCGTTGGCAGCGTGGCAGCGTTGGCGC
>DATMJU010000446.1:0-2145 GCA_035553795.1 Vicinamibacterales bacterium | reverse complement strand
CTTATTCCTGAAATTCGATCCGCTTGTCCGGCCGCTCCAGATCGACGTGCAGCGCCTCGCAGAGCCGGTTCGAGTAATTCCACATGCCGCAGAACACCGTCAGTTCGACGATCTGTTTTTCGGTGAAATGCCTCTTCATCGCGGCGAAGGCCTCGTCGTCGTCCCGCGCGGTCATCATGGTGACGACCTCGGCCCAGCGCACGGCGGCTTTCTGCTTATCGTCGAGGTCGGGCGAGGCCATGTAGTCCTTGCCCTGAGCGGCCTTGATCTGGGCTTCGCTCAAGCCAACCTTCTTTCCAAGCGGTACGTTGTGAGACATGCAGTAGGCACTGCGATTGAGCGCCGATGTCTTGATGATCACGAGCTGCTGGATCTTCACATACTCAGGATCGGCCTTGACGTTGCTCAGCCGGATCGCATCGTTCGGCAAGGCCCAGCCCATGAGCGAGGCGGGCTGGTGCGCCAGAACCTGTGAGAAGTTGCTGATGCGTCCCCATTGCTTGAGGACATGATCGTAGACCTTGCGGACGTCACCGTCGGTTGAATCCGGCGGGATCATTTTTACGCGCGCCATCGTTTCCTCCAAAGAACCGAGGCGTGCAGCTTACATGCTTTTACCGTCGAAGGGAGTGATCTTCAGCGCCGATGGATCGACACCTTCGAGGCATCGCACATTGATCGCATAGGTCAGCGAACCGTCAGACCCCGTGCCGCGCGAGAATGAGCTGACGCCACAGTTCTCGCAAAACAGGTGGTGGATGCGTTTCTTGCCGAACTGGTAATCCACGAGCGTGTTTTCGCCCTTGAGCAGCTTCACCTGCTCGGGCTTTGCAAAGGCCCAGAGTGCGCCGCGCTTGGCGCAGATCGAGCAGTTGCATTCCATCGCTCCGGTCAGTTCGGTGGTGAGCTCGTATTGAACCGCGCCACAATGGCAGCCGCCGCTGTAAGTCTTTTGGTCCGGCATTTCGTCTCCATTTTCTTGTTTTTATCGCGTTGCAGGTCCGCCGTCACTCGACGCCGCTATCGTGGAAGTATTTCCGCGCCGCCGGCGTTGCAAGGAACGCCAAAAATTTCCGACATTCGGTGCCCGCTCCCGTGCGTTTGAGCATCGCGGCCTGATAGGCCAGCACGACCTGGATTTCATTCGGCACGGTGCCGGCGAGCGCCACGCCCTTGCCGCGCCAGTTGAGGATTTCGGTGGTCGGGCCGAAGCCAAGTGCGCCGGGCTCCGGATTGGCGGCGAGGTGCTTGTTGAGCATCGTCGCGGTGTCGAAGCGCCGGAGTTTCCGGCCGACCTCATCCGCAAGGCCGATGCGCTCGATCACCTTGAGGAGATGGTCGCCGGTCGGCGCATTGGTCAGAAGAACGGTTTGCGCGGCCGTGAGCGCCTGCTTGAACGCATCCATCGTGGACACATCAGGCTTCGGCGCATCCTCGCGCACGCAGGCGCCGATCCGCACCGCGCCGATGTCCACCAGCGCATCCTTCTCCGTTCGGCCCGCAGCAACCAGCTCGCGCGACCAGTCCGCCGGCACCAGAACGACGTCGGCGTCGGTCGTGCCCTCGAGCGCGAACTTGTGGATGTTGTGACCGTGATCGGTTGCGACCTTCACCGGAATGCCGGTCTCGCGCGTGAAAATCTCCGCCACAGGTTTCACGCCGTAGAGCGTCGAGCCGGCGCTGAGGATTTTCAGGCTGCGCATGGACGAAGCTCCGGACATTTGTGCCGAGGCGGGGAGGGCGCACGATAACCCGGCGGCCGCGCCGCCCATCAGGACGGCGCGGCGTGTGTGCTTGGCGTGAGCGGTCATCGCTTCCATCAGCCCGGCGTCAGACAATGCGCCTTGATCGCGGGCGCTGCGTCCGGGCCTGTGATGAAGGTGAGATAGGATTTCGCGGCGGTCGTGTCGGATGACGCAGCCCCGATGCTGCCGATGAAGATGATCGGGCGCTGGAACTCCTTCGGATAGTCGAGGAAGGCCGCGCCTTTGACGCACTTGATCTCGTGCTCGGCCTGGACCGCAAGATCGGCTTCGCCCTTGACGACGCGCTCGGCGTGGAAGCCACCGCCGCGCTGCGCGATCATCTTCGGTTTCATTTCGTCGGCGATGCCGAGCTTGCCGAGCACGTCCATGAGGTGGACGC
>DATMJU010000445.1:0-4696 GCA_035553795.1 Vicinamibacterales bacterium | reverse complement strand
TCAGAGGTCGACGAGAGCCTTGAAGCCACCCCACGACATGCGCTTGTGATCGAACGGCATGTCATCCGGGCCTTGCAGGCGGGGATCCGCCATCACCTTCTTGTTGACGGCGTTGCGATGCGCTTTCGATTTGTAGGTGATCCACGAGAACACGACCACCTCGCCCTTCTTGACCTTCGCGGCCTTCGGGAAAGGCACGCCGAATCCGTTCGGGACCTCGTCGATCACGGTCTCCACGTACTCGAGCGCACCGTGCTCGCGCCAGATCTTCCCTGCCTTGCCGGCGATCTTGCGATAGGCGTCGACCTTCTTCTTCGGAACCGCGAGCAAGAACCCGTCTACGTAACGTGCCATCAGTGCCTCCCTCTGGCCTAGTAGGCCTTGGCGAACCACGCCGAAACGGTGGCCGGCTTGCCGCACTTGATGCACGGCTTGCCTGGCGCCTCGTCGTAGCCCTTGGGAATGTTGCGAATCGTCGCCTGCGTCTCGGCCTTGATGTCCGCTTCGCACTTTGCTTCGCCGCACCACGGCGAGATCACGAAGCCCGGCCGCCCTTCCATCGTCGACTTGAACTCGTCGTAGGAATCAGTCCGCGAGGTGTGATCGTCGCGGAACTTCTTGGCGCGATCGAGCAGCGCCTGCTGGATTTCGTCGAGCGTGGCCTTGATGGCATCCGCCAGGCCGTCCATCGGCATCGACGCCTTGCTGCGCGTGTCACGGCGGGCGGCGAACACCGAGTTCTTCTCGATATCCTTGGGGCCGATCTCGAGCCGCATCGGCACGCCGCGCATCTCGTATTCGGCGAACTTCCAGCCGGGCGTCTGGCTCTCGTCGGCGTCGAGCTTCACGCGGATGCCGGCCGCCGTCAGCTGGTCGCGAATCTCCTCGCACTTCGGCAGGACGGTTTCCTTCCAGTTGCCGCGCGGGATCGGCACGATCACCACTTGGTAGGGCGCAATCTTCGGCGGGAGAATCAGGCCGCTGTCGTCGCCGTGCGTCATGATCACCGCGCCGATCAAGCGCGTCGTCACGCCCCACGACGTCGTCCAGGCGTACTGCACGGTCTTGTCGCGGCCCTGGAACTGGATCTCAAACGCCTTGGCGAAGTTCTGCCCGAGGTTGTGTGAAGTGCCGGCCTGCAGCGCGCGGCCATCGCCCATCAGCGCTTCGATCGAATAGGTCTTCGACGCGCCGGCAAACTTCTCGCTCTCGCTCTTCTGGCCGTCGATCACGGGCACGGCGAGCACGTTCTCGCACACGTCCTTGTAGAGCGCGAGGATCTTCATCGTCTCTTCTTGCGCTTCCTCGGCAGTTTCGTGCGCGGTGTGGCCCTCCTGCCAGAGGAACTCGGTGGTGCGCAGGAACGGGCGCGTCACCTTCTCCCAGCGGACGACGTTGGCCCACTGGTTGATCAGCAGTGGCAGGTCGCGCCACGACTGGATCCACTTCTGGTACATCACGCCGATAATGGTTTCCGACGTCGGCCGGATGATCAGCTTCTCAGCGAGATCCTCGTCGCCGCCCTTGGTGACCCACGCCACTTGCGGCGCGAAGCCTTCGACGTGTTCCTTTTCCTTCAGCAGCAGGCTTTCAGGAATCAGCAGCGGGAAGTACGCATTGACGTGGCCGGTGGCCTTGATGCGGGTGTCGAGCTCGCGCTGCAGGTGCTCCCACATGGCGTAGCCGTACGGCCGGATGACCATGAAGCCCTTCACCGGCGAGTAGTCGGCGAGCTCCGCCTTGCGGACGACATCGAGATACCACTTCGAGAAATCGACCGACTGTTTGGTGATTTCAGTAACGAACGCGTCTTCCTGTTTTGCCATCTGTAATCTGCACTCTTCAATCAGCGATCAGAAATTCCCCACGTCGCCCAGGTGAATCCTAAATTTTACGTCATCTCGCGACGGAAAGTCGGACCGGGCGTGGCTGCCGCGGGTTTCCTCGCGCCTGAGGGCGGCGCGCGCCATGAGCCGCCCAACGGTGACCAGCGCCGCCACGCGGCCGCGATCGTCGCCGAGCGCGGCATACCACTCATCGAGCGCCTCCACCGCGGTCGTCAGCAGCGCCTCATCCCGCCACAACCCCACCGAATTCCACATCAGCCCCCGCACATCCGCTTCCGCCGGCAAATCGGATCTGGTGCCTGACACCAATTTCCGATCGGAAGTGGTGCCTGGCACCGATTCCGATCGGGAGGTGGCAAGAACTGAGAAAGGGGTGAAATCTTCGCCAGGCAGCAGCATTGATTGCGCGGCGCGGGCGCCGAAGACGAGGCCTTCGAGGAGCGAGTTGCTCGCGAGCCGGTTGGCGCCGTGCACGCCGGTGCAGGCCACCTCACCCGCCGCGTACAGGCCGGGCACCGCGGTCCTGGCCCACAGGTCCGTTTCCACGCCGCCCATCAGGTAGTGGGCGGCCGGGCCGACAGGAATGCGATCGGTGCCAAGATCGAGGCCGACCGTCTTGCACGCCTCGGCGATCGTCGGGAAGCGCGCGCGGGTCCACTCGGGATCGTGCTTGGCCATCGACAGGAACACCGGACCGCCGGTGCGGTGCTGCTCGCGAACGATCGCGCGTGAGACGAGATCGCGCGACGCCAACTCGCCCTGGGGCTCGTAGCGAGTCATGAAGCGCTCGCCCTCGATGTTGAGCAGCTCGGCGCCCTCACCCCTTAGCGCCTCCGACAACAGAAAGCGCGGCGCGCCCGGCACGTCGAGGGCGGTCGGATGGAACTGCATGAACTCAAGGTCAGTGACCCGTGCGCCCGCGAACCACGCGAGCATCACTCCGTCGCCAGTGGCGATCGAAGGATTGGTGGTTTCGCGGAACACCTGGCCGGCACCACCGGTCGCGAGCAAGACTGCCGCGGCGTGCACTTCGTGCGTCCCGGTTTCGTTGGTGAAGCGCGCGCCAATGCAGCGGCCACCCCGCACGATCAGCTCGTGGACTCTCGCGTTGCGTTCCACGCGGACTCGCGACTGTTCGGCGACGCGCTCCCACAAGGTGCGGCCGATCTCGCGGCCGGTGGCGTCCGCAGCGTGGAGCACGCGGCGCCGGCCATGCGCACCCTCGCGACCGAGGGACAGGCGGCCGTGCACGTCACGCTCGAAGCGCGCGCCCCACTCGACCAGCTCCTCGACGTAACGAACGCCGTCCTCGACGAGGACGTTCACGGCGTCATCGACGCACAAGCCGTCGCCGGCCGCGACGGTGTCCGCGGCGTGCTGCCCGGGCGTGTCGCCCTCGCCGACGGCCGCGGCAATGCCGCCCTGTGCGTAGCCCGTGTTGCTCTCTGTGGGATCGGCCTTGGTGAGAACCAGCACATCACCGGCCAGCGCCAGATCGGAAGCGGCGCGCAGCCCGGCGATGCCGCTGCCAATGATCAGGAAATCCGTGCGGCGCAGCACCGAATGCTATCCTACCACTCGCATGTCACAGACCCGGGTGACGGTGAAGTCCGCCGCGGGCCCCTATCCCGTCATCATCGGCAACGGTTCGATCGAGGCGTTGGGGCGCGAACTCGACGCGTTGAAGCTTGGCCCGAGGCGCATCCTCGTCTCGAGCCCTCGCGTATGGGACTTCCATGGGCCCCTGTTCCGGAAGATCGGCGCCGAACGCACGCCGATCCTCGTCGAGGACGGCGAACGCTACAAGAACCTCAACACCGTCGCGCGCGTGCTCGACGCGCTGGTGAAGATCAAGGCCGATCGCTCGACGACCATCATCGCCGTCGGCGGCGGCGTCATTGGCGATCTCGTCGGCTTCTCCGCGGCGACCTACCTGCGCGGCATTCCAATCGTGCACGTGCCGACGACGCTGCTCGCGCAGGTGGACAGCGCGATCGGCGGCAAGACCGGCGTGAATCATCCGCTGGGCAAGAACCTGATCGGATCGTTCCATGCACCGAGCATGGTGGTCGCGGACCCCTTCGTGCTGCAAACGCTCCCCCGCCGCGAGTTCCGCGCCGGTCTGTACGAAGTGATCAAGTACGGCGTGATCCGGGAGCCGGAACTGCTCGATCGCATCCGCGATTCGGTGACGGCGATCTTCAATCGCGACGGCGATGCCGTTGCGCCGCTGGTCGCCGCGTCCTGCCGTATCAAGGCAGAGGTCGTCTCCGCGGACGAGCGCGAATCGGGACCGCGCCGCATCCTTAACTTCGGCCACACCGTGGGGCATGCCCTCGAGGCGGTGACGAAGTACAAGCAGTTCCGGCATGGCGAGGCGGTGGGGTATGGGATGCTGGCCGCGCTGCACATCGGCGCGGCGCGGGGCATCACGCCGAAATCGCTGCTCGAGGAAGTGGAGACGCTGATCAACCACCTGGGACCGCTCCCGTCGGTCGCCGATCTGTCTGCGAAGGAGGTGTTTGACGCCATCGGCCGCGACAAGAAGATCGTCGCCGGCACGCTGCACTTCGTCGCCGCGTCCGAGCGCGGCAAGACCGTTGAATTGACGGACGTGACGGAGAAGGAGATCAAGGCCGCGGTGCGCAAGATCGGCCTGCGAGCCTAGGTCACTCCAGGCCGTGTTGCCGCATCTTCGCGGCCAGTTCCTTGAAATTGACGTTCAGCAAATCGGCGGCCCTGCCCTTGTCGCCATTGGCCTGCTTCAAAGCCTGAGCGATCTTGCGGCGCTCCGCTTCGTACGTGAATCGCGCCGATACTTCCGCCAGCGAACCCGACCAGTCAAGCAG
>DATMJU010000444.1:0-11648 GCA_035553795.1 Vicinamibacterales bacterium | reverse complement strand
GGACGGCGTGCGTCACGAGGTGTGGCAGGTGCCGGCCACCGAGAATTCCTCCATCGTCGATGGGTTCGCCAAGGTGGACGCGTTGTACATCGCCGACGGTCATCACCGCGCCGCATCGGCGGCGCGCACGCGGCGCAGTCTCGCCGCCAAGGGCGCCGGTGAACACGATCGCGTACTCGCCGTCGCGTTTCCGGATGATCAGATGCAGGTGCTCCCGTACAACCGCGTTGTTCGAGACCTGAACGGTTTGGCGCCCGAGAGCCTGATCGCCGCGATCGAGGAGCGATTCGCTGTGAAGAAAGGCGGGCCCGCGTCGCCGGCCGACAAGGGCACGATGGCGATGTTCTTAGCGGGAGAGTGGTACTCGATCGACCTGAAGACGGCAGCCGATGCTCTTGATGTCGATGTGCTGCAGACGGCGATCCTCGAGCCAATCCTCGGCATCAAGGACGTTCGCACCGACAAGCGGATCGATTTCGTGGGCGGCATTCGCGGTACCGGCGAGCTGGAGAAGGCGGTCAATGCCGGCACCTATGCCGTGGCGTTCTCGCTCTACCCGGTGTCCGTGCGCGACCTGATGCGAGTGTCGGATGCCGGCGGCATCATGCCGCCGAAATCGACCTGGTTCGAGCCGAAGCTGCGCGATGGTCTGCTGTCGCATTTGATTTAGGGATCAGGGATCAGGGATCAGGGATCAGGGATCAGGGATCGGGGATCAGGGAATGAAGGTTCTGGTAGCAGACAAGTTCGAGAAGTCGGGCCTCGAAGCGTTGAAGGCCGCGGGGTGCGAAGTGCTGTTCCAGCCCGACGCGTCGGGCGATGCGCTGGTTGAGGCGATTCGTACATCGCAGGCCTCGGTGCTGGTGGTGCGCTCGACGCAGGTCACCGAGCAGATGATGGATGCCGGCACCCTGTCGCTGATCGTCCGCGCCGGGGCCGGCGTGAACACCATCGACGTCGCGGCGGCGTCGAAGCGCGGCATCTACGTCTCGAACTGCCCGGGCAAGAACTCGGTCGCGGTGGCCGAGTTGACGATGGGATTGATCCTCGCGCTCGATCGCCGCATCCCCGCCAACGTCAGCGAGCTCAAGGCCGGCAAGTGGAACAAGAAGGAGTACTCGAAGGCGAAAGGCCTGATGGGCCAGACGCTCGGTCTCCTGGGTTTCGGTCACATTGGCCGCGAGGTCGCCAAGCGCGCCCGCGCTTTCGGCATGCCGGTGCTGGTGTGGACGCGCCGTTTCAGCGCCGACCCGGCCGCGCGACAGGCGGCCCAGGACGAGTTCGGCATCCAGGTTGTCTCGACTCCTGAAGAATTGCTCGCCAAGTCCGACATCGTCAGCCTCCACATTGCGCTGACGAAAGAGACACGCGGATTCGTGAACGCCGCGTTGCTCGCGCACGCGAAGACAGGCGCGTGCATCATCAACACCGCCCGGGCCGAGGTGATGGACTACGCGGCGCTGACCGAGGCGGTCAAGACGAAGGGACTGCGCGTCGGCCTGGATGTGTTCGACAACGAGCCGTCGGGCGCCACCGCCGAGTTCGCGGATGCACTGGCCTGCCACGACAGCGTCTACGGCACGCACCACATCGGCGCGTCAACCGATCAGGCGCAGGAAGCGATCGCCGAGGAAACGGTTCGTATCATCCGCACGTTCAAGGAAACCGGCAAGGTCCCGAACGTCGTGAACCTCGCCAAGCAGACACCGGCCACGCACATGCTGGTGGTCCGCCATCGCGACAAGCCCGGTGTGCTGGCGCACGTGTTCGAGTACCTCCGCGTCGCGCACCTGAACGTCCAGGAAACCGAGAACATCATTTTCGACGGCGCGCATGCCGCCGTCGCCCGCATCAACCTTGATGGCGCGCCCTCACCGCGGGCACTCGACGCCATGCAATCCGGTAATGCAGATATTCTCGACCTGCAATTAGTCAAGCTTTCGTGAACAATACCCATATGGCTACCACTACGAATCGCGTATTTAATTTCTCGGCGGGTCCCGCAGTGCTTCCCGTTCCCGTCCTCGAAGAGGCGCAGCGCGATCTCGTAGCGTTGCCAGGCGTCGGCATGTCGGTGCTCGAGATCAGTCACCGATCGAAGACGTTTGAAGCGATCCTGGCGAAGACCGAGCAGGATCTGCGCGCGCTCGGCAACGTGCCGGCAAACTACAAGGTGCTGTTCCTCCAGGGCGGCGCGTCGATGCAGTTCTCGATGGTGCCCCTGAACCTGCTGACGGCCGGCGCCACCGCCGACTACATCGTCACGGGCGGCTGGTCGCAGAAGGCGGTCAAAGAGGCGCAGCGCGTCGGCACGGTGAACATCGCCGGTTCCACGGAGAGCGAGAACTTCAACCGCATCCCCCGCCAGGACGAGCTGAAGCTGACGCCGAATGCGGCGTACGTGCACATGACGACGAACAACACGTTGTTTGGCACGGAATGGGCCTCGGAGCCGGCGGTTGGTGATGTGCCGCTCGTGGCTGACACCTCGTCCGACATGTTCAGCCGGCCGATTGACGTTTCGAAGTACGGCTTGATCTACGCCGGCGCGCAGAAGAACCTCGGGCCGTCGGGCGTCACGCTGGTGATCATTCGCGAAGACCTGCTGGCGCGCTCGACCAAGTCGTTGCACACGATGCTGAACTACGCGACGCACGCGGAGAACGGCTCGATGTACAACACGCCGCCCTGCTTCGGCATCTACCTGATGGGCCTGGTGATGAAGTGGGCGCTGGCGGAAGGCGGGCTCGCCGAGATCGGCAAGCACAACGAGCGCAAGGCGTCGAAGCTATATGCGGAGATCGATCGCAGCGGCTTCTATCGCGGCACCGCCGAGAAAAGCAGCCGTTCGCGTATGAACATCACCTTCCGGTTGCCGAGCGAGGAACTGGAGAACAAGTTCGTGAAGGAATCCACCGCCGCGGGCCTCGACGGCCTGAAGGGCCACCGGTCGGTCGGCGGCATGCGCGCGTCGATCTACAACGCGTTCCCGGAAGCCGGCGTCGACGCGCTCGTGTCGTTCATGCAGGAGTTCGAGAAGAAGAACGGCTAAGTTACTCGGGCTTCTTGAATCCACCGCCACGTCGGCGCCGGCCTCTTCGCCGGCGTCGGCGGCGACCGTCGCCGGCAGGCTGCTCGCCGTCGGCTTCAGACCTGGCCTGGGGCGGCTCGCCTTTCACCGCTTCGATAAAGCCCTTCCAGTGTTCGACGACCGCCGCGGCATTGCCGTGGATCTCGAACCAGGTCAGTGCATCCTCAAACGGTCCGCGGTTCATCAGCACCCGCTTGGCGCGCGGCGGCATCTCGACGTCGGCCAGGCGCGGCTGCAGTGACAGCAGCTGCCGCAGGCGCTCGGTGTCTCCACGAGCGATCGGCAGCTGCCCGATCTTCATGATCGGTTCCTTCGGCAGGCGGCGGAACTTCGGCTTGATCCTGGGTTGGACCAGGTTGCCGATGTTGTCATCCTCCGGCTCGTCTTCAGGCTCTGGTTCCCAGCGCGGCTTCTCGTTGCGCGGCATCAAGCCGAGAGGAATCAGCACCGTGCCGAGCAGCACCGGATTGCGGAGCGTGGCCGGCGCGCTGTCGAACTTGCGCCGGAACGCATCGAGCGCCGCCAGGCTGGACCACAAGCCGTCGTTCTTGGCGCCCCGCTGAATCTCCGGCGTGACCGGATCGAGCAGGCGATGCTCGGCGAGGCCGCGGAACGTGATCTCGGCATAACCCGAGCGCAGGATCTTGTAGTACTCCTCGATCATGCGCGCCGGCGATGCGGTGGCGATCAGCTCGCGGTGCGTCTTGATCGCGTCGACGATCGGCGCATCGAGGCGGAACCCCAGCCGCGATGCGAACACGATCGCGCGCAGCATGCGCACCGGATCTTCCTGGAAGCGTTCGTTGGGATCGCCGATACAGCGGATCACGCCATCCTTCAAGTCCTGCAAACCGCCGACGTAGTCGATGATCGAGTACGTGGCGATGTCGTAGAACAGCGCGTTGATGGTGAAGTCGCGCCGGAAGGCGTCCTCTTCGGGCGTCCCGAACGTGTTGTCGTGCGGCTGCCTGGGATTGAGCAGTGCCTGGGCGTCCGCGCGCCCCTGCGCCACCGGATCGAGCAACGGAGGATCCTCGGGCCGGTCGCGCAGGAGTTCCTCCGGCGATTCGGGAGCGAAGGCGGATTCGCTTTCGGTGCCGGCCGGGACGTTGCGCCGGAAGGTCGCGACCTCGATGGTCTTGAGGCCGAAGCGCACGTGGGCCAGCCGGAAGCGGCGGCCGATGATCCAGCAGTTCCGGAACAGTTTCTTGACTTGATACGGATGCGCCGACGTGCCGATGTCGAAGTCCTTGGGGCGGCGGCTGAGAAGCAGGTCTCGCACGCTCCCGCCCACCAGGTAGGCTACGTTTCCGGACTCGTGCAGGCGATACAGGACCTTCAGCGCGTCCGCGTCGATGTCCCGCCGTGAGATCGGGTGTTCAGCCCGCGGGACGATCACCGGTTCGGTCATTCCAGGTAGTCATTGTATTTGACTCTGGACGACCTGCTCGAACAGTTTCGGGTCGATGGTCTTGATGTCGGGCCGCTTCGGGTTTTTTTCCGAGTAGATTTCCAGCCTTGCCGACTGGCAGTGCGGACCCAACTCGGTGGTCCCGAAGACGTAGAGTCCCTCGCGAACGATCTTCTGCTCGGCAAACCGGCGCTCGATGATCGACGGGTGGATCGGCTGCACCTCGGTATCGCCACAGAAGGTGCGCATCCGGATGAAATTGGACCTGAAGCTCGGAAGGGGAGGCAGCGCCACGCCCTGGGTCGCGGCGGCGCCCCTGGCGATCGTCTTCCAGATGCTCTCCTCGAACTTCGGGGTCACCCGGATCATCAGCAGCGGCGGGGCATCGGCCACGTAATCCGACCAGTTGGCGAAGTCGGTCTTGGCGTTCGAGCCGATCGTTCCGGTCTGCACGTGCCACGGCGTCAGCAGCGTGAGGTCAAAGTCGGCGGCGGTCAGCGTGATCGGCAGGCGCTTCTGGATCGCGGCCGCGTTTGGCTTCAATACCTGGACTCGGGTGCTGCCTTGCACCGGTTCCATCGGCAGGCTCGCCGGGCGGGGCGGGGTACCGCCGGTCATCTTCGCCGCCGCGGCCTCAAGGGTCGCGCAGACCTTGTTGATCGGCACGACCCACGCATCGGTCCAGCGCTTGGGATCCTCCCGATTCACCTCGAAGGCGCCGAGCCCGACCAGTTCGCCCTGATCGTCAAACACCGGCGCGCCGGCACTGTCTCGCGCCAGCCGCATGTCGGCGAAGATCGCTTGTTCCGTGACACGCGTCACGGAGCCGTCAGTCAGGCTCTTTGGCGCCAGCATCGGCGATGCGATGGCGATGATTGGATCCTTGAAGGCGGGCACGCGTTCGCGTGGGGCGCACGCCGGCGCGATTGGCCTGGAGATCGCGGACGGATCGACCCAGATGATCGCCGCACCGGTCAGCCGTTCGGAGAGCACCACGGTTCCGGGGACCTTGAGGCGTTCGGAGCCTTTCGTCAGCTGCACTTCGACCGACGTCTCGCCGTTCAACGCGTGATGGCTGGTGGCGATCAGTCCCTTGCTGTCGATGACGAAACCAGAGGCATGCGTCGTCGGTGTCCAGACTTCCACGACGCTGTCGCGCCAGATGGAGAAGACTTTGGCGGCGTCGCCGCTGGTCGGTGCGGTGCCGGTCGCGTCAACGTCCGTATTCGCGTTGTCGCCGCCGAGGTTGAGCGTGGTCTCGCGCCCAGCCACGACGTCGATCATCTGCGTCCATGCGAACAGGCGGCCCGCGAGCGATACCGGCTGATCCGACTCGACCGTATACGAGCCGGGCTTGAGCTTCAGCTCAATGGTTCCATCCGCCAGAGTGCGCACGCGCCTGGGCTCGATGGTCGCGGGGTTGTCGCTCACCAGCAGCAGCACGCGCGGCATGGGGATCAGGCCGCCGGCACCGTCGGGCAGGGCCACGCGAATGCGCAGGACTCCGGTGTCTTGAGACGCGGTCAGCGTCAGCAGCAATGCGAGGAGGGCTGATGTCTTGAGGAGCATCTCCGACTCAATTGTAGAGAATCGGAGGCTGGTTTATGTGTTATCAACTAATTCTGTGAAGTCTGTGCTTCCGGTGGCCTTGGTCCTGATTTCGGCGCTCTCTGCCTCCGCGCAGCGCGCCGACCTTGCCCGCGCGCGGACGGCCTACAACCAGGGCCAGTTCGACGTGGCGATCGAAGCCGCCGGTGTGGCGCAAAAGGTCCAGGCGACGGCGGATGCCGCGGCCGTTGTGCTGGCGCGCGCGCACCTCGAACGCTACCGCCAGGGAGCCAATCCCGATGACCTCTCCGCGGCGCGGATGGCGCTCGGTACCGTGCGCGTCTCCAATCTCGACACGCGCGACAACATCGATTTCCTGATGGCCCTCGGCGAGGCGCTGTTCTTCGAAGACGACTACGGCGCCGCGGCGACGTTGTTCGAGAGTGGAATTGATGCTGCTGTTGCGCAGGGCACACAGACCGGCGAGGCGATGTTGGAGTGGTGGGGCAGTGCCGTCGAACGCCATGCCGACGGGCTGGATCGCGAGGGCCGGAGGCCTGAATTCCAGCGTCTCCGCGAGCGCATGATGAAAGAGTTGTCGCGCAATCCGGGTTCAGCCGCGGCGGCGTACTTCCTGGTGGTGGGAATCCGGGGCACTGATGATCCGGTGAATGCGTGGGAAGCGGCGATCGCCGGCTGGGTCCGCGCGCGGATGGCTGGCGCGCGTTCGGCGTCCCTCCGTGCCGATCTCGACAAGCTCGTGCTCGAGGGGATCATTCCCGACCGTGTTCGCGCCGTCCCGGCCGACAAACGCGCGCAAACGGAATCAGAACTGCGCGGCGAGTGGACCGTAGTGAAAGAACGATGGAAATAACGGGTAACCCGTAACCCGGACCCCGGAACCCGTAACCCGGAACCCGTAACTAACCCTTAGCATCCGTCCAGTTTTCGCCGATCCCGGCATCCACATCCAGCGGCACGCTCAGCTTCACCGTCGACGACATCTTGTCCTTCACCAGCGCCGCCACGTCGTCGGCCTGATCCTTCGGCGATTCGAACAGCAGCTCGTCGTGCACCGTCAGGATCATCTTCGCCTGCGGATGCGCCTTTGCCAGCGCCGCGGAGACATCAATCATCGCGCGCTTGAGAATGTCGGCGGCCGTGCCCTGGATCGGCATGTTGACGGCGATGCGCTCCGCGCCGGCGCGTATCTGGAAATTGCGACTGGTCAGCTCCGGCACCGGCCTTCGCCTGCCGAACATCGTCTTCACCACGCCGCTGGCCTGCGCGTCTTCGAGCGTCTTGTCGATGAACGCGCGCACGCGCGGGAAGCCGGCGAAGTACGCATCGATGAACTGCTGCGCGGCCTGCTGCGTGACGCCGATGTCCTTCGACAGCGTGAACGCCGTCTTTCCGTAGAGCAGCGCGTAGTTGATGATCTTGGCGCGGCGGCGCAGCTCGTACGGATCGAGCTGGCTGTCGGCGCCAAACACCTTGGTGGCCGTCTGGTCGTGAATGTCGTCGCCGCGGACGAACGCTTCGGTCAGCGTCTCGTCGCCAGACAGGTGCGCCAGCACGCGCAGCTCGATCTGTGAATAGTCCGCGGAGATCAGCACGTTGCCGGGATCGGCGATGAACGCGCTGCGAATCTGGCGGCCGATCTCCGTGCGGATCGGGATGTTCTGCAGGTTGGGATCGCTGCTGCTCAAGCGGCCCGTCGCCGCGACGGCCTGGCTGATCTGCGTGTGGACGCGGCCGGTCTCCGGATTCACCAGCGTCGGCAGGGCATCAATGTAGGTGCCCTTCAGTTTCGAGAGGCCGCGCCAGTCGAGGATGTGCCGGCAGATGTCGTGCTGCGCCGCGAGCTCTTCGAGCACTTCAACCGCCGTGGACGGAGCGCGCGACGTGCCCGTGCGCTTCAAAACCGGCAACTGCAGCTTCTCGAACAGCACTTCCGCCAGTTGTTTCGGCGAGCCGATGTTGAATTCGCCGCCGGCCAGCTCGAAGATCTTCCGGCTCAGGTCATTCATTTCGCGATCGAGGACCACCGACTGCGACGCCAGCGACCGCACGTCGACGCGCACGCCGATGCGCTCGATCGCCGCGAGGATCGGCACGAGCGGCAACTCGAGTTCGCGATAGACCGATTCGAGTTCGTCCTTGACCAGGATCGGCTTGACGCGCTCGGCGAGCTGCAGCGCCAGGTCGGCGCGCTCGCCGGCGTAATCGAGCACGCTGTCCACCGGCACCTGCGCGAACGGCACCGCCTTCACGCCCTTGCCGCGCACCTCTTCGTCGGTCAGCGCCTTGTATCCGAGCTGCTCGAGCGCGAGCGGCTCGAGGTCCTGGCTCGAGCGGTTGGCGTCGACCAGGTAGCTCGCAATCATCGTGTCGAAGCCGTTCGGATTGACGACATCAACGCCGTGGCGGCCGAGCACGATGAGATCGGCCTTGAGGTCGTGGCCGATCTTTTCGATGGTGGGATCCGTGAGCAGCGGTCCGAGAATCGCCAGCGCCTCTGACTTGGCCATCGAAACGCCGCTGCCGAACCCCTCGTGCCCGAGCGGCACGTAGCGCGCCTGCGAGCCGGCGATGGAGATCGCGATGCCGACCAGCGTGGCGCGCACCGGCGCCGTGCCGTCCGTGATCACTTTCATGCTGAAGCGGCCGGCGGCCTTCATCTGCGCCGCCAACGCCTTCAGTTCATCGGTCGACCCAATCAGCGCGTAGTCCTTCTGGACCGAAGCCGCGGTGGGCGCGAACTCCGGCACCAGCGTGCGGAACTCCATCTTCGAGAACAGCTGATAACAGCGTTCGCGATCCGCGCCCTTGAAGCGAAACTTCTCGGCTTCGAAAGGGACATCGAGCTCGGTGCGAATGGTGACGAGCTCGCGGCTCTGCCGAGCCTGGTCGGCGTAGGTGAGAAGGCCCTCGCGCTGGCGCTTGTTCTTGATTTCCGAGGCATGTGCCAGCAGCGATTCGAGCGATCCGTAGGTGTTGATCAGATCGGTGGCGCCCTTTTCGCCGATGCCGGGCACACCCTTCACGTTGTCGATCGAATCGCCCATCAACGCGAGGACGTCACAGACCTGCGATGGCTCGACGCCCCACTTGTCCTTCACGCCCTGGGCGTCGTACCACGTGCCCTCGTCCTTCGGGTTGTAGACGCGAATGCCGTCGCGAACGAGCTGGAAGAAATCCTTGTCGCCGGTGACGATCGCCGCCTGCAGCCCGTGCGCGGCGGCTTTCGTCGCCAGCGTCCCGATGACGTCGTCGGCTTCGAATCCCTCCAGGGTCAGGATGGGCACGCCCATCGCCTCGCAGGCCTCGTGCACCCACGGTACCTGCTCGGCCAGGTCCCCGGGCATCGGCGCGCGATTCGCCTTGTAGTCGGCCGCCACGTCCGAGCGGAAGGTCTTCCCGCGCAGGTCGAACGACGCGACGATGTACTGCGGCTGGTGGTCCGCCAGCAGCTTGCGGAGCATCGTGATGAAGCCGTAGGTGGCGTTGGTGGATTTGCCATCCGACCGGGTCAGGCCCCGTATCGCGTGATACGCGCGATACATCTGGTTACTGCCGTCGATTAGAAAAAGAGTGGGGCCGGTGGCCATCAGACCGATATTATTCGATAGTGCGTCTCGCCTTTGCGCTGATGCTGATCGCCGTCCAGGCGTCGATCGCATGCGGCAACGTCATCGCCAGGAAGTACGAGTACGAAGAAGAGATTTTTCTCGCGCTCGACGGATCCGCCACGGTCTACGTCAACGCGTCGGTGCCGGCGCTGGTTGCGCTGCGCGGCGTACCGCTGCCGCTTGACCCGAACGCCCGGCTCGACCGCATGGTCGTGCGCGACCTGTACCAGACACCCGTGTCGCAGGTCGAAAGCGTCACCACCTCGCGACGCGAAGGGCGCCGCTACGTCCACCTGCGCCTGGAGGTTCCGGACATCCGCAAGCTGAGCGAGGCGCCGCCGTTCGCGTGGTCAACCTATCGATATCTCGAGGGGGACAACACGTTCGAGTTCGGCCAGACGATCAATGCGGCCGCGGGAACTGATGTCGGCAACGTCGGTTGGAGCGGGGACGAACTGGTTGCGGTGCGCATGCACTTGCCGAGCGTCATCACGTTCCACAACGCGCCGACCCGCCGGACAGAGCGCGGCAACATTGTCATTTGGGAACAGCCGCTCGCCGAACGATTGAAAAGCACGCCCCTCGACGTCCAGGCGACGATGGAAAAGGATTCGATCCTGTTTCGCACCCTCGCCCTGTTCGGCGCAATGGGCGTGCTCGTCGTGCTTACCTTCATTGGCGCGATCTGGTTCGTGCGATCGCGCAAGCCAGCGTAAGACCTCAAGGCCTTGGGGCCTTGAGACCTCAATTGCTCTTTCGAGGTTCCATCGACTCGCGCACCTCGGCGTCGGTCTTCAGCGCGTTCTTGACGTCGAATTCACCGAACCCCGACGCCAGGGTGCGCGCCAGCATGCGCTCGACATTGCTCTGCACGACGCCTTCGAGCGACACGTGTCCGCGGTTGACGACGATGCGGATCGGCGGGTTGCTCATCGCCGCGTAGTGCCAGAACGACGAGTTGCCGTAGATCGCCCGCGCAATCCTGAACCGCAGCTCATCGTCGAAGATCGAGACCGGCAGGACGCCGATCTTGTTCTCGACCGAGGTCACGCTTTCGACCTTGCGCACGCGCTTCTCCAGGTCGTCACGCTTGAACGGCATCGTGACCCATCCGCTCAGCACCACCTTGCCGTCGGTGACCGACGCCGAGATGCTGTCGAAGATGGTGAGCTGCGTGTAGCGATTGACTTGATCCGCGACGTCGTTGAAGACCTGCAGATCTTTACGCTCGGGTACCTGCTGGTCCACCGTAGCGCCAGCGGAAGTGGATGCGAATGCCGGGCTGAGTGCTAGGAGTGAAACGAACAGAGTAGCGAACAGTGTTTTCATAGAACCTCCAACACCATTCGCTACTGCGAGAGTTATGCCAGCAGGATCTGTCCTCGTTTAAGGAGTCGCGACGTAACCACGCCGCGCGCGCACCTTGAGAGTGGGATCGCGCAACTCGACACGAATCGTGTGCCAGCGCCCGTCCTTCAATCCCGCGCTCGGATATCCCAGGTAGTACTGCTGGCTCAATTCGTCGGCGATGCTGCCGATGGCCGGATCGAGATCGCGCGCGTCGCGCACGATCTCCGTGCGGCCGCCGCTGTCATCCGTCATCTCGCGCAACGCCATCACGTTGACGCGATCGTCGCCGCCGACCGAATAGGTGCCGCCGCGTCCACCGCCGCCGGTGATCGGCGGCGGGTAGCCGCTGCCACCAGTGCCGGGGATTGGCATTCGCCCGGTACCACGTCCGCGCCCGCTGCCAGGAAACGGCAGCGGTATCGGCAGACGCGGAGGCGGCTGCTGCACGGGGGGCTGCCGCTGGAACGTGGGTGTGCCCTGCCCGTCGATGCCGATCGCGTAAACCAGCACCTCGGTCTCACGCACGACCTGCTTCACGTCCGAAACGCCGACGCGGCTGCTGGTGTCGTTGCCGTCGGAAATGATCACGACCGCCTTCTTGCGATTCTGGCCACCC
>DATMJU010000443.1:0-11762 GCA_035553795.1 Vicinamibacterales bacterium | reverse complement strand
TGCCCACCGGCAATACGGCGAGCGAGGAAGCCGTCGAACGCTTCCGCCGCGAGGCGCGCACCGCATCCTCGCTGAATCACCCGAACATCTGCACCATCTACGGCTTCGACGAGCACGACGGGCAGCTGTACCTCGCAATGGAATTGCTGGATGGCGAGCCGCTGGATCGCCGCCTGTCTGGACGGCCGCTCGAGCTGAAGCAAATGCTCGACATCGCCGCGCAGGTGGCTGATGCGCTCGACGCCGCGCACTCTGAAGGCATCCTGCACCGCGATATCAAGCCGGCAAACATTTTCCTCACGCGCCGCGGCCCCGTGAAAGTGCTCGACTTCGGGCTCGCGAAGCTGTCGCCCGAGTACCGCAGGTCGGGGCGTCATCTCGACGCGCGGCACGAAACCAGCCCGCCGGAACACTTCACCAGCGTGGCCGGCACGACGGTCGGCACCATCGCCTACATGTCACCTGAACAGGCG
Source organism: Vicinamibacterales bacterium (assembly GCA_035553795.1). Classification (GTDB taxonomy): domain Bacteria; phylum Acidobacteriota; class Vicinamibacteria; order Vicinamibacterales; family UBA2999; genus 12-FULL-67-14b. Next base: position 11,289 of record DATMJU010000443.1, on the reverse strand, counting down.
CGCGGCGACGAAGTCGATCCGCGCACGGACCTGTTCTCGTTCGGCGTCGTGATCTACGAGATGGCGACCGGCCGCCAGAGCTTCCCGGGGCACACCACCGCGGTGGTCTTCGACGGCATTCTCAATCGCGATCCGGTGCCGCCGAGCACCATCAACGCGATGCTGCCGGCGGAACTCGATCGCATCGTCTCGAAAGCGCTCGAAAAGGATCGCTCGCTGCGCTACCAGACGGCCGCCGACATGGGCGCTGACCTCAAGCGTCTGCGTCGCGACTCCGGATCGCGGCAGAGCATGCCGGCAATCTCCAGCGCGAGCGGCCAGGCCGTCGATGCGGCGACCGTGGTCATGCCGTCGGCATACGCCACGCAAGTCGGCGGTCCATCCGGAATCGGATCGGCGCCGACGACCATCGCGTCCGATCCGTCGGCAAAGCTTCCGCCGCGCGATCCATCCGCGGTCCTCGCCAACGCCGCGAAGACGCCCCTCCTCTGGGGCGCCGGCATTGGCATCGTCGCGATTGCGGCGATTGCGGCCGGCATCGGCGCGTATCTCGCCAACCGCGACAACGCCACTCCCGCAGAACAAGCGGCTGTTGCTCCTGCAGCGACGCCGACCGCGGCTCCACCGGCTGCGGACCCTGCGGCCGTAGTGACGCAGGCGCCCGCACCACCGGCGGGCAACCCCGCGACCCTCACGCCTGGCGCGCCGCCTCCCAAGGCGCCTCCCACGCTCGGCACCTCTGGCGCCTCGCAGAAACCGACGACGACGGCCGTCGGCACGAACGCGAAGCCGAAGCCGACCGGGGCAACCACCGCTGCCGCCGTGCCCGCGCCGGCGACCAACCGCGACACGCAAGCCGCGCAGCTACTGGACGTCGCGAAAGCCAAGCTGGCGAACAACCTGAATGAGCAGGCGCTGAACGATCTGAAGCAGATCATCAACGACTTCCCTGGCTCACGCCCCGCGGCCGAAGCCGCATTCCTCGCCGCCGAGATTCACGAGAAGAGCGGTCGCCTGGATGACGCCATGGCGGCGTACGTCGAGTTCGAAAGCCGGTTCGGTGGCGATCGCCGCATTGCCGACGCGAAGCTGCGCCGTTCGTCGATCCTGGCTCGCAATCGCCAGCCCAAGGCGCAGGCGATGTCGATGCAACTGCTCAACGACGTGGTGCGCGACTTCCCGGGCACGCCGCAGTCGCAGCTCGCGCTGCAGACCAAGATGAAGATCGAGACGGAGCGCCGCGATCTTCGCGTGATGGATCCGGTGTCGAAGGTCGAAGTGCCGGCGATCGTCGTCACGTTGCGGCAGATGATCGAGCAGTTCCCGGATTCGCCCCAGGCGATGGCGGCGCGCAACCGCCTCGCCATGACGTTCTCGCAGATGAATCGCCACGCCGAAGCGGCGGCAATGCTCGAAGAGATGGGCGCCCGCGGTGACAATCCGATGGACGTGTGGTTCCGCCTCGGAGAGATTTACGAACGGCGCCTCAACAACCCCGAGAAGGCACAGGAAGCGTACGCGAAGGTGCCGCAGGGATCACCGCGCTACAACGACGCCCAGAGAAAGCTGCGACGAAAGTAACCGCAGGCCTGATGGGCCGCCGGCCCGTCACGGCGACTTGATCTCGACCAGTCCCGTCACCACATCGAGCGAGATGACGGGCTCGCCTTTGCCGAGCGTCGCCTCGGCCCAGCGTGGCCCCCAGGTATTGCGGTGAGTCAGCGGAATCTCTGACTTCACGTGTCCGTTGAGCGCGAGCGCCATGATGCGCGCGTTGACGGGACGCTCCGCAAGCGTCAGCTTCACATCACCGTTGAACGTGCGCAGCCGCAGCAATCCATCGGACGACAGGCGGGTGTTGGTCAGCGTCACCGAGCCAATGCCAGCTTCGAGTCTCAGCGCGCCCGACAAGTCGCTGCCGCTGATCGGGCCACGCCTGATGTCGGCGGTGACCGAGCCTCGCAACGCCTCAAGCTCGATCCGGCCTTCGAGCACGGTGACGCGATCGACCAACGCCGTGCGAGGCACGCGCACCGTGACGGCGGCACGCAGCGCGGGGTCGGTGCCGTTCTCCACCTGCTGCGCCATCACGCGGACGCGTTCGGGCGTCTCGTCAATGAACAGCGGCATCCGCAGCAACTGCTCTGCCGACGGCGCACGCCGTTCGACGAATATTTCCGCGGTCGGACGATCCCATCCGACGACGCGAACGGAGCCGATGGTGATGTCGATCGAAAGCGGCTTGCCCGCCGGGAGTTGGACGACCCGGGTCTGGTTCTCAGTGACGTCGGACGCCGAGATGAGCGCCGCCAGCAGGACGATCCACACGCGAGGATTATACTTTCCGGGTGCTGGGGTGCGAGGGTGCGAGGAGGGTGCGAGGGTGCGCGGGCGCGTGGGCGCTCGTAATCGCGCTGCTCTGTGCGCGCGAGGCGGCCGGACAGGTGTTGCCCGAACAGCCGATCTCCATTTTCGGCGGACACGTGGTGTTCGGCGCCGAGGTCACGGCGACCTTCGCGCCTGAAGATCCGGGCTTCTTCAACTACACCAGCTACGAGTTCAGCGCGTTGCGCAACGTGCGCCTCGGCGTGTCCACCGAGATTCGCGCCAACGATCGCATTCAGATCCTCGGCGAAGTGCGGCTCGATCAGGGCCGCGTGCTCGAGGCCTACGGTTTGTTCGTGCGCGTGCGGCCGTGGCCGTCGCGCCGCTTCGCGATCCAGGCCGGCCGCGTCCCGCCGACGTTTGGCGCGATGACGCGAACCTCGTACGGCACCAACAACCTGCTGATCGGCCAGCCCCTCGCCTACCAGTACCTCACGTCGATCCGGCCGGATGCATTGCCGGCGACTCCCGACGACCTGCTTCGCATGCGCGGGCGCGGCTGGCTGTCGAACTTCCCCCGCGGCAACAACGCTCCGGCGCCGGGCCTCCCACTCGTCAACACCAGCGAATGGGATACCGGCGTGCAGGCGCACGGCGTGACCGGGATGGTCGAATGGATCGGCGCGGTGACCACGGGTTCGCTGTCGGATCCGCGCTTCCGCGACAACAACAGCGGACGCCAGCTCTCGGGACGCGTTGCCGTGCGTCCCGCGGCAGCCATCGCGATCGGCGTTTCGGCGGCGCGTGGCGCGTGGCTCAATCAGCCGCTCGAAGATGACGTCGCCGGCGAATCCGCCGATCGCGCCCAGCAGGTTGCGTTCGGCGCCGACGCGGAATACTCCGCGGGCCCGTTCCTGGTTCGCGGCGAGGTGATCCGTTCGGCGTGGCAACTCCCGATGTTTGGCGACCTCCAACTGCAGGAGCCGCTCGTCGCCATCGCGTCGCTGCTCGAAGGCCGCTACAAGATCGCGCCGGGGTTGTACGTGGCGATGCGGGGCGATCGCCTCGACTTCAGCTCGATCCGCGGCAGCCGCGGGCTGACCGAGTGGGAAGCGCAAACGTGGCGGTTCGAGACCGGCGTCGGCTACTCGATTACGCGCAACGTCATCGTCAAGGCCTCGTGGCAGAAGAACGGCCGCGATGGCGGACGGATCCGCAAGGACGCCCTCTACGCCGGACAGGTGCTGTATTGGTTCTGAAGCTCGTCGCGGCGGTGCTCGCGGTGACGGCGCTCGCCGGCGGGGACCTGTTCGCACAGGCGCAGGCGGGTATTCGCGGACGCCTGGATATCCGCCGCCTCGCCAGGCCGGTCGAACGTCGCCCTGATGTTGCGGCGCCGGGCGCAGCGGCTCCACGGGATCTGCCCAACATGCGGCGAGGCGTTGTCTACCTCGAGACCGCGCCGCGCGCCGCGTTCGACGAGCGCGATCCTGGCCGCGCGGTGATGGATCAGCGCAACGAGACGTTTGTGCCGCACGTGCTCGCCGTCATGGTCGGCACGGTCGTTGACTTCCCGAACAGCGACCTGACGTATCACAACGTGTTCTCGCTCTCGCGCGCGAAGCGCTTCGATCTCGGGCGTTACGCCGCCGGCCGCTCGAAAAGTGTGCGGATGGATCGTCCCGGCGTCGTCCGCGTGTTCTGCGACATCCACTCGCACATGAGCGCGTTCGTGCTGGTCTTCAACCACCCGTTCTTCGACGTCACGGATAACGAAGGGCGCTTCGAGCTGCCGGCCCTGCCCGCCGGCACCTACTCCATCGTCGGCTGGTATGAAGGTGAGCCGCGCGTCACCCGCTCGGTGGTGGTGCCGCAGAGCGGCTGGGCGGAAGTCGACCTGGTCGTCCAGTAATGCGCGTGCTCGGGTCGATCACCAATCGCATTTTCCTCGCCAGCGCGTTGCTCGCCATGCTGTCGATTGGCGCCGCCGTGTATTTCGTCAGCGCGCGCATCACGACGCAGACCGAGCTCGAGCTGCAGGGCGACCTCACCGAAGCGGCAACGCTGGTTGACGATCAGCGGCGCACGCAGTTCGAAAATTTTGCACGCACGGCCCTGTTGATAGCAGACCTGCCGAAGTTCAAGGCGGTGGTCGAGATCGGCGACCGCGCCACGCTGGCGCCCATCGCGGCGGACTATCGCATTCAGGCCGGCGCCGACCTGCTGCTCGTGTCTGGACGCAATGGCGAGGAACTGGCCGTCGCCGGTGAAACAACCGCGCAGCCGTCGTCGGCGAGCGCCGATGCGGCGCCGGCGCTCGATGCCAAAGGCACACCGGCATTCTGGGCGCATCCCTCGGGAGTGCTCGAGGTCGTGAGCGTACCGGTGACGATTGGCCTCGAGCGCCCCGATCTGCTCGGCGTGCTGAGCGTGGGCTACCTGCTCGACGAGAGCAAGGCCCAGCAGTTCAAGTCCCTGACCGGGGCCGAGATCGCCTTTGCCATGGACGGCACGGTACGCGCATCAACGCTCGGAGACGGCGCGGCCCCCGCACTCACACCGCTGCTGGCCAACACCGGCATGACCAGTGTGGCGATCGGCGGCGAGGAGTATGTGGCCGTCGCGCAACCACTGGGGCCAAAGAGCGGACCGCGCGAACCGACCGCGATCATCCTGCGCTCGCGCAGCCAGCGCATGCGCACGCTCGGCACCATCCAGGCCGCGCTCGCCGGCATCGCCATCGGCGCCACGCTGCTCGCGATCGTCGTCAGCTACGGCGTGGCCCGCACCATCACGCGGCCGCTGGCATCGATCACCGATCACATGCGTCACATCGCCGCCACTGGCGACCTGACGAGCAAGATCCCGACGAAGCGGCGCGGGGGCTGGGATGACGACGATGCCCACATGCTGGCGACGACGTTCAATACGCTCACCGACTCGATCGCGCGATTCCAGCGCGAAGCCGGGCAGCGCGAGCGGCTGTCGTCCCTCGGCCGCCTCTCCACGGTGATCGCGCACGAAGTCCGCAATCCGCTGATGATCATCAAGGGCGCGCTGCGGACCCTGGGACGCGATGGCGCCTCGGCGGCCGATATCCGCGATGCCGCCAAGGACATCGACGAGGAGATCGATCGGCTCAACAGCCTGGTGAACGACGTGCTGGACGTCGCGCGGCCCATTCGCTTCGATCCGGCGCCGGCAGATATCAACCGCGTGTGCGCGGACGCCGTGCAGGCCGCGAGCGCCGGGGGCACGAGCGGGCGGTTCACGCTGGAACTCGCGCCATCGCTCCCGGATCTGAACACCGATAGCGAGCGCCTGCGGACCGTGCTCATCAATCTGTTGACCAACGCGGATCACGCGGTCTCAGGGCGGCCAAATGCGACGGTCACGCTGGTCACGCAGGCCGCCGGCGAGCGGCGCGTTTCCATCAGCATCAGAGATACCGGGAAAGGCATCGCCGAGGATGACCTGCCCCGCATCTTCGATCCATACTTCACGACGCGCCGCGCCGGCACCGGACTCGGCCTCGCGATCGCCAAGAACATCGTCGAAGGCCTCGGCGGATCGATTAGCGTAGTAACGCGCGAGGGCGCCGGCACCGTTTTCCGCATCGACATCGGTGATGCGCCAGCGGCGCCCGCCTGAACGCAACTGGCAACTGCCAACTGGTAACTGTTAACTTGTGAGTGAGCTCTTAACTGCAGACTGAAGATTGCCGACCGTGCCCGGAAGTATCCTGCTCGCAGACGACGAAGAAAAGATCCTCAAGACGCTTGGCCGCGCGCTGCGCGACGACGGGCATGAGGTGGTGACGGCGTCCAACGCCAGGGACGCGACGCGGCTGTTGAGCGAGCGCTCGTTCGACCTGCTGGTGATCGACTTCCTGATGCCGGACCGTACCGGCCTGGACGTGATTCGCGACCTCGCCGCCAGCGCGCCTGAGGGCGAACGTCCGGCGGTGGTGATGATGACGGCGCACGGCAGCATCGAGAGCGCGGTTGAGGCCATGAAGCTTGGCGCGCGCGACTACCTGCAGAAGCCGTTCGAGGTTGACGAGCTGCTCGTGCTTGCCCGCCGCGCCCTGGAAGACCAGCGAGCCCGCACCGGGCTGCGCTACCTGCTCAGCGAGCGTGATGCTGAATTCGATCACTACGGCATCATCGGCCGCAGCCGGGCGATTCTCGACGTCATCGCTCGCGCCGAACTGGTTGCCGAATCCAAGAGCACGGTCCTCGTGACCGGTGAGACCGGCACGGGCAAAGAACTGGTCGCTCGCGCCATTCACGCGCGTAGCGCGCAGCGCAGCATGCCGCTGATCAAGGTGAACTGCGCGGCCATTCCAGAAACGCTGCTCGAATCCGAGTTGTTTGGTCACGTGCGCGGCGCCTTCACCGGCGCCACGTTCACCAAGAAGGGCCGCTTCTCGCTCGCCGATGGCGGCACGATCTTCCTGGACGAGATCGGCACCGTGTCGCTGTCGGTCCAGGCCAAGCTCCTGCGCGTATTGCAGGACCGCGAGTTCGAGCCGCTGGGCGCGGAGCGGACGCAGAAGGTCGACGTCCGCGTGATCGCCGCCACCAACCGCGACCTGCGGCAGCTGGTGGCCGAGGGCAGGTTCCTGGAGGACCTGTTCTACCGCCTCAACGTCATCCCGATCGAAATGCCGGCGTTGCGCGAGCGCCGCGAGGACATTCCGCTGCTGGTCCAGCACTTCGTGCGCCGCTTCGCCGAGCGTACCGGCAAGAAGATCGAAGGCGTTGACGACAAGGCGATGATCGAGCTGCAGCGCTACGAGTGGCCTGGCAACGTGCGTGAGCTCGAGAACACGATGGAACGCGCCGTGGTGCTGTCCACCGCGCCGCTGCTCGACAGCCGGACGGTGTGGCTGATGAGCGCCACATCGACGCCCGCCACCGCCGCCGTGCCCTCATTGAAGCTGCACCAGAACCTCGAATGGGCCGAGCGCGAAACAATGCGGCGCGCGCTCGAGCAGGCGCGAGGCGTCAAGAAAGACGCGGCCGAACTGATGGGCATCAGCCAGCGCGCGCTGAGCCACTACCTCGCCAAGTACCGAATCGAATCGTAGTTACGCTCTCCGTAAATCACTTACGCGAGTCGAGCCGCGCAGCAGCATGCATTGCAGTGATTTCCGCGCTTTCTGCGCCATCTGCGGCGTTGATGTCTCCCCCGTGGCCCGGCATCGACCTTGCTTAACTGGGGGCAAGTGTTCGGATCACTGACCTTTCTGAAAGACCCAGTTGCCGCGGCGGGGACGGCGCTCTTGTTGGGGGCGGCAGCAATGCTTCACCAGCAGGACCCCGTCGCGGCTTCTGCGCCTCCACAGGTGCAGGAGCAGCCACGCACGATCGAGGTCGTGGCGAAGCGGTTTACCTTTGAGCCGTCGCGGATCGAGGTGACCGAGGGCGAGCGCATTCGCCTGGTCATGACCTCCGCCGACGGCGTGCATGGCCTCGAGATCAAGAAATTCAAGGTCAACAAGAAGATCCCCCGCGGCGGCGAGGCGGTCACGATCGAATTCGTCGCCAACGCGGCCGGCCAGTTCCCGATTCTCTGCTCCGAATATTGCGGCAGCGACCATGACGACATGAAAGGTATGCTGGTGGTCGTTGCCAAGCCTGTCCGCTGAGACGCAGCTCACCATGAACCGTTACCCGATGAAACGCCTACTGCTGATATGCCTCGCCGCGACCCTGATCGCGTCGCCTGCGCTTGCGCAGGACGACGATCCCGATCGCGATCCCAACAACAATCAGCCCGACTTCTACGTCGCCACGGTGAACACGAACCTGCGACTGCCCAAGGGCAAATTCAACTTCCGCGTCACGCACCGCTTTCTGCGCACGCTCGGGGACGGCGACTTCGGGGATCTCGCCGCCCGCGCGTTCGGCTTCGACTCTGGGGCGCAGATCGGCCTCGAGCTGAAGTACGCGCCGTTCCGCGGCGCGCAGCTGGGCGTCTACCGCACCTCGGATCGCACCATCCAGTTCCAGGGGCAGTACAACTTCGTCAAGGACGGCAACGGCCCCATCGGCATCAGCGCCGTGGCCAACGTCGACGGCACCGACAACTTCAGCGACGAGTTTTCGCCAGGCGTCGCGGTGATGCTGTCGCGCGAGCTCGGGGATCGCGGCGCGCTCTACGTGCAGCCGTCCTTCGTCAGCAACACCAACCTGATCAACGACCTGGATGACGACTACACCGCCATGGCGGGCGTTGGCGCGCGCCTCCGCGCTTCGCGAAACGTGTACCTCTACGTCGAAGCCTCACCGCGCATCGCCGGCTACAAGCAGGGCGTGACGCAGATCAGCTTCGGCATCGAACGCCGCGCCGGCGGCCACATGTTCCAGTTGAACTTCTCGAACGGCTTCGGCACCACGCTCGCGCAGGTGGCTCGCGGCGGCACCGCGAAGGACGACTGGTATCTGGGTTTCAACCTCTCGAGGAAGTTCTACTGATGACGAAGACACTCTTGAAGGGACTCGCGGCAGCAACCTTCGTGGCGGCAACGGCCGTCGCCTGCGGCGGCGGTAGCAGCGGCGGGGGCACGACCTCGACGCCGACCAGCCCCACGACCCCGACCACGCCGACGACGCCTACCACCGGCACGCCGACGGATTCAGCCACCATCACGATTGGCGCAGACGGGCGCGTCAGCCCGGCGACCGTCACCATCGTCCGGGGCGGCCGCGTGACGATGATTAACAACCATAATCGCGCGCACGACATGTCGTCGGATCCGCATCCGGAACACACGACGTGCCCCGAGCTGAATCAGTGGGGGTTCTTGCAGGTCGGACAGTCGCGGACGTCAGGCAACCTGAACACGGCGCGGACGTGCGGCTTCCACGATCACAACGAGCCGGACAACGCCGGCCTCCGCGGCTCGGTCATTATTCAATAGGCCTATGGGCCTATTGGCCTATTGGCCTATTGGCCTGTTGGCCTATTGGCCTAATAGTCGTAGACGCCCTTGCCGACCTTGCGGCCCAGCCGTCCTTGAGCGACGTGCTGCTCCAGCAGTGGGCAGGGGCGGAACTTCTCGCCGAGCGTGCGGTGTAGGTACTGCAGGATGCTGAGGCGGGTGTCGAGCCCCACCAGGTCCACCAGCTCGAACGGTCCCATCGGGTGATTCAGCCCGAGCTTCAATCCCTTGTCGATGTCGCGCGCGCTCGCCACGCCGTCCTGCAGCATGTAGAACGCCTCGTTGCCGATCATCGCGTTGATGCGCGTGGTGATGAAGCCCGGCGACTCCTTGACGAGCACCGTCTCCTTCCCCATCTTCAGCGAGACTTCCTCCATGACCGCGATCGTTTCCGGCGTCGTGTCGAGCGCCTTGACGATCTCGATCAGCTTCATGCGATGCACGGGATTGAAGAAGTGCATGCCGCCGAGGCGGCCCGGCTGATCGAGCACCGCGGCCATCTCGGTGATGCTGAGCGCCGATGTATTCGACGCCAGCACGGCATGCGCGGGCGCAGCCGCCTGCACGTCGCGGAACAACGCCAGCTTGAGATCGATCTTCTCGGGAGCCGCCTCGATGACGACATCGGCGTCCTTCACGGCGTCGGCGACGACCGTTGACAGCCGCAAGCGGCCGCGCATCGCCTCGGCGTCCGTCCCGGCAAGCTTGCCGAGGTGCACGCTCTTGTCGATCACCGCGTGAATCGCCGACTTGCCCTTGTCCACGGCGGCCTGCGACACATCGTACATCACCGTGTCGTAGCCTGCAGACATGGCGGCATGGGCGATGCCATGCCCCATGGTGCCCGCACCCAGAACTGCGACAGTCTTAACGGCCACTGAAGTTGGCTTTCCGTTTCTCGAGGTTGGCCCTGATGCCTTCCGCCGCATCGTCACTCTCGAAGAGACGCTGCTGCAGTTCGCGCTCGAGCGCGAGCCCTTCGGCAAAGCTGGATTCGAGGCCGGACTGCACCGCGCGCTTGATGTGACCGACGGCCTTGGCCGCCTTGTTCGGCGGCGTGAACTGCTTCGCGTAATCGTGCACGGCCGCGGCGAAGCTGCGGCCGTTGAGATCGGCGTCACCCCACACATGGCTGACGAGGCCGATGTCGCGCGCTTCTTCAAATGAGAACAGCGCGCCGGTGGCCATCATCTCGATCGCCCTGGCCTTGCCGACCAGGCGCGCGAATCGCTGCGTGCCGCCGGTACCCGGCAAGACGCCGAGCGCCACTTCCGGCATCCCGATCTTGCCGCCGCCCTGCCGGGCGATGCGGATGTCCGCGGCCATCGCGACCTCGAGGCCGCCGCCGACGGTATGGCCATTGAGCGCCGCGATCACCAGCTTCGGCGTCTGCTCGAGGCGCGTCAGCGTCTCGTTGGCGTGCAGGCAGAAGTAGTACTTGAACGTCGGATCGGCGTCCTTGAGCATGCCGATGTTGGCGCCGGCGCAGAAGAACTTCTCTCCGGCGCCGGTGATGACGATCACGTGGACGGAGGCGTCCATGCGGGCCGCCAGGATCGCGGCGTCCAGTTCCTGCATCATCTCGTAGGAGTAGGTATTCGCCGGCGGGTCGTCCAGCGTGATCGTGCACACGCCGTCGACGATCGACGTCCTAAGCTTCGGTGCGGACATATTCGAAGTCGATCGGCTGGCGGTTGATGCCACGCTGCGGCGGCGCAATGTAGTTGGCGAACTGCCCCGGCTTGTAGACCGGCGTGGTCTGGATGCTGTGCAGGTACGCCTTGTCTTCTGGCGACGGCAGCCACTCGTACTTCCGGCGCTCCCAATCCTCGGCCGAAATCTGCTGGCCGAACGGATCGAAGTGCTTGCCGGCATAGACGCCGACCTTGCGGTTGAACTTGCGTGACGGCAGCGTGATGCGTTCCGACATGCCGTGCGCCTCGAGGACGCGCTTGTTCCAGCGATCGACGCCGGCCTGGCAGTCGCCGACGTACCAGTCGCGCAGCACCTCGTTC
>DATMJU010000442.1:0-2583 GCA_035553795.1 Vicinamibacterales bacterium | reverse complement strand
GATCGTGCCGCCCAGCGGCGGCGTGACCACCGTGCCGGCGATCACGAACGCGACGTTCATCAGCCCGGCTTCTTCGACGTACTTGCGCTCGATGCCGTCGAGCCACAGCACGTTGTGAAAGCCCTTCTTCTGCGCTTCGATCGAAGCGAGCATGCTGCCGGCGTAATTGCCGCCGCACTTGGCGGCGCCGGTGCCGCCCGGGAACGCGCGCACGTAGGTGTCTTCGGCGATCAGGTCCACCGCGCCGGAGAAATACGGCGCGCTCGGGCAGGTTTCGATGATGAAGCGGTACGTTTCCGACGGCTTCACGCCGAGCGTCTCGCCGGTGGCAAACATCACCGGGCGCACGTACAGCGAGCAGCCATCCGATTCGGGAATCCAGTCGCGATCGACGGCGACGAGCGCCATCGTGCCGTCGACGAAGATCGACGCGGGAATCTCCGGCATCGCCATGCGCTGGCAGGTCCGGTTCATGCGGGCGTGATTAGCGTCGGGACGAAACGCGACCGTGCCGCGGTTGGGACGCGCGAAGACCTTGAATCCCTCGAAGATGCCCTGGCCGTAATGCGCCACGGCCGGCGCCGCGGTCATCATCTGGGCGCCGTACGGAATGATGCGCGGTTCGCCCCACTTGCCGCCGGCGAAGTCAGCGACCAGCATGTGGTCGCTGAACACCGCGCCGAAGGCGGCCTTGTCACGCAGCTCAGGAGTTAAACGGGACGCAGTGGTCTTGGTGACGGGAATCGTGGCAAGCATCGCTGGAAATCCTTTGGTCGATCCTATCAAAAGAGCCCGTTGAGGCCCTGGCCGCTCCGCCGGCGTCTGACCAATTGTGATTAATCCGTGGAAGCGCTTAATCGGTGGACCGTTGAATCGGTGCCCGAAGTAGAATCCGGAGAAATTCGTGCTCGACGCCCTTTTTAGATTTTTTTTCGGTCTCTCCCCGGTGGTGTTCAGCCAGGGAGAATTCCGGTTCGCGGCTTCGACCGGGTCATACGTAGCGGCGATTGCGGTCGTGGTGGCCGCAGCGTTGACCATCGTGGCCTACCGGAGCAGCCACGGCCACGCGAGTTCGCGGGCGCGCATCGGGCTGGCCGCCATCCGGCTGGCGATCCTTGGCATCATCCTGATCTGCCTGTTCCGTCCGCTGATGGTCGTGCGCGCCGCGGTCGCCCAGCAGAATTTCCTTGCCGTCCTGATCGATGACTCGCGCAGCATGCAGATTGCTGATGTCGACGGCCAGCCGCGCGCATCGTATGTGAAGGCCGAGTTCGGCGCGGCCGATCGCGGCGTGCTCAAGGCGCTCTCGGAGAAATTCACCGTGCGCACGTTCCGGTTCTCGAACGCGCCGGCCCGCACCCTCCAGGAAAGCGACCTGACGTTTGGCGGATCGCAGTCGCGCCTTGGCGCGGCGCTGGCAGGCGTGCGGCAGGAGCTCGCGGGATTGCCGGTCGCCGGGCTGGTGATGGTGAGCGACGGCGCCGACACGGCGGATGCAGCGCTGGGCGACGCGATCCTCGGTCTCAAGGCAGAAGGTCTGCCGGTCTTCACCGTCGGCGTGGGACGCGAGACCTTATCCAAGGACATCCAGGTCGGCCGTGTCGTCACGCCGAAGACGGCGCTCAAGGGCACGACGTTGATGGTGGACGTGGTGCTGTCGCAGTCGGGCTTCGACGGCCAGCAGGTGACGCTCGATGTCGAAGATGAAGGCACGCTGGTCAGCACGCAGCAGGTGACGCTGCCGGATGCCGGCGCGCCGGCGTCGATCGCCGTGCGCTTCACCGTCAACGAAGCAGGGCCGCGCGTGCTCCGCTTCCGCGTATCGCCGCAGCAGGGCGAGCTGGTCACGGAGAACAACGCCCGCGAAGCGCTGATCGACGTGCGCGACCGCAAGGAAAAGGTCCTGTATTTCGAAGGCGAGCCGCGCTTCGAGTACAAGTTCATCCGCCGCGCGATTCCGGAAGGCGACAATCTCATCATCACCAGCCTGATTCGCACCGCTGACAACAAGTACATGCGGCAGGGTGTTGACGGTCCCGACGAACTGGTCGCGGCGTTCCCCAAGACCCGCGAGGAACTGTTTGCCTATCGCTCGATCATCATCGGCAGCCTCGAGGCCGCGGCGTTGACCGGCGACCAGCTCAAGATGATCGCGGAGTTCGTCGATCGGCGCGGCGGCGGCCTGCTCATGCTCGGCGGCCCGCGTTCCTTCGCCGAGGGCGGCTGGACCGGCACCGCCGTGGCTGATGTGCTGCCGGTCGTGCTCGACCGGAACAAGGTCATGGCCAAGGGCACGGTGATGCGGCTGCACGTGAAGCCGACGCGCGCCGGAGCCGCGACTGCGGTGACGCAGCTTGGCGCCACCGAAGCGGCCTCTGCCGAGCGCTGGGGCGCGCTGCCGATCGTCACGGCCGTGAACCGCGTCGATACGGTGAAGCCCGGCGCAACGGTCTTGCTCACCGGGGTGGATGAATCGCGCGCTGAACGTCCGATGCTGGTGTTTCAGCGCTACGGCCGCGGCAAATCATTCGCGTTCCTGCCGCAAGACTCATGGAACTGGCAGATGCATTCCTCGATTCCCGT
>DATMJU010000441.1:0-8755 GCA_035553795.1 Vicinamibacterales bacterium | reverse complement strand
GCGTCACCCAGCCAGTCGCTGTACCAGTCGCCGCTGAAGCGATCGCCGCCCGACTTGATCGTGATGGTCAGGTTGGCGCCGCCGCCGAAGCTGTCCGCGCCGGAGCCCGAGCCGCCGACCTGGAACTCTTCGAAACTGCCGAAGTCGAAGTAGCCGGCGTTGGCCGCGACGCCCTCGGTGGCGTCGATGCCTTCGACGCGCGTCTGGTTCTGCGTGTCGAAGCCGTAGGAGCGGAAGCCGGACTGGTTGCCGTTGTTCGAGCCGCCGACGTCGAAGGCGGTCATCTGGATGCCGGGCGCCTGCGCCATGGCGGCCCAGATGTCGCGGGCGTTCGGGATTTCCGTCAGCAGCTCCTTGGTGAAGTTGGTGCCCATCGCGGTCGTCGAGGTGTCGACGATCGGCGAGGCACCGGTGACCGTCACCGTTTCCTGGAGCGTCGCCACCTGCATCTGCATGTCGACGGTCAGCGTCTGGTTGATGATCACGCGCACGTCCGGGCGCTTGATCTGGTTGAAGCCGGCCAGCTCGAAGCTGACCTCGTACACGCCGGGTGGCAGCGCGAGGAAACGGTACGAACCGTCGGCTCCGGTGACCTGCACTTGCGGCTGGATCAGGGCGGGGCTGGCGGCCGTGACGGTCACACCCGGCAGCACGGCGCCGGTGTTGTCGGTCACGGTGCCGTTGATACGGCCTCTGAACTCCTGGGCGACTGCGGGTGTGCCGACCAAGACTGTGACAAGGGCCACACACGTTACGATCCACTTTCTCAACTTCATTCGGTCCTCCAGGCGACCCCGCCTTCGCGGCCACTGAATCCATGGCCGCTTCGGCGGGCCTCGCCGTAGCTCGCGCGACAGCGCGCGAGCGTAGGCGGGAGCAAACGCAGTACCGGAGGTGTGAGTGAAGTGACGAGCGTTCGTCAACGGATCGTGTTGGTCTGCCACGAGCGTCGTGAGTTCGTCACTCGCGCGCCAGGCTTGCGCGGATCACGATCCGGTTTGCCGAATGGTGATGGCCGGAAACTTGGAATGTGACGAAAGTGGGGTGGAACCCCGCTGGGAGCGTGCGCTCCCAGCGGAGGATGTTCAGCAGCCCCGACGCGGCGTCAGAAGTTGAAACGGACTCCCAGCCGCAGCACGCGCGGATTGAGAATCGCGGTCACTTCGTTGAACGGCGCGGTCGCGGTGTTGGTCGTGCGCACGGTCGTCGGCACCCCGGAATTCATCGCGTTGAACACGTCGATGGTCGGCGTGATGCGTCCGAACTTGCCGAGGTCGATCGACTTGTCGAGGCGCAGGTCGAGGATCGCCACCGACGGGTAGCGATTGGTGTTGATCGGTTCCACGCGCACGGTGCGGTTGCCTTCAACCGGCATCGCAACGCTGATGGTGCGTGCGTAGTTGAAGCCGCTTTGCACTTTCCACGATCCCGACACCCCGATGTCGAACGGCATCACGTAGCGGCCGACCACCTTGTAATTCCAGAGGGTGTCGGTCTCCCTGCCGTTGTCGCCGAACATCATGTCGACCGGACGGTAGACAAACGAGCGCGCGGCGCTCTGCGAGTGGATCATGGTTGACCAGGTGTAGCCAAACGACGTCAGCAGCATCCAGCGGTTGGCAAAGCGGCGGTTGAGCGCGAACTCCGCGGTGTGGAAGTCAGCGTTGTTCCGTTCGTCGTTGGTGTAAACGCGATCGGTGCCAGTGCCGGCGGCCAGCGCCAGCGTCTGGAACCGCTGATCGTCGGCGGTGCCGGCCACGCGATCGGCGCCGGGATCCGCGATGGTGAACGGCACGGTGTAGCCCGCGGCGCGGACGACGTCCACTTCGCCCCAGACATTGCGCATGTTCTTGTACACCCATGACGCCCGGGCGGAGAGGCCGGTCGTCAGTTCGCGCTCGAGGTTCAACGACACTTCATTGCTCGTCGGGCGCACGAGGTCGCGATCGACGCGCACGAACCCGGCCCCGCCCAGGGTCTGTTGAAACGCCCCGAGTTCGGCCGGCGAATCGACGAGGCGATTGCCGTTCAAGTCGCAGCCGGTCGTGCGGGTGGCCGTGCACGGCAGGAACGCATACCGCAACTGCGCGCGCCCAACCGGGTTCTCCTGGTTGGCGAGCGTGTCGGCCGAGTTCCAGCGCGACTGCCCGACGAAGCCCTTGATGACCGTGCGGTTGTCGCCGGTCAGGTCAAACGCGAAGCCAAGCTTCGGCGCGAGCGTCGTGGTGTTGGCGACCGTGGTGGCGCTGACGGTGCGCTGCGCGACAAACTGCGAGTAGCGCGGATCATTCCAGCCGGCGAGCGCGGGAATGCCGTTCGGCGCGAATTCCTGGTCGGGCCACTGGTCCTTGTAGTTCTCCACGCGGACGCCGATGTTCAGCGTCAGGCGGCTGCTCACCTTGAAGGTGTCGTTGATCCAGCCGGCGGTGTAGACGACATCGTTGATGCCGGTGACCGAAGTGTTGTGCAGGTCGACCGCCGCGATGGTGCCGTTGTTGTCGCGATACTGGATGTCAAAGGGCTGGTCGTTGAACAGGCTCCGGCGATCACGCTTCCAGTCGAAGCCGGCGCGCAGGTCGTGCGATCCGCCCCACCCATCCTTGAAGTACGAGAGCGTGGTGTAGAACTGCGGCTTGTAGCGCTTCTGGTCCTGGTAGCCGCTGTTGCCGCCGGTTGGCGACAGCACATTGGTGGCCGTGTCGATGCGTGGCGCTTCCCACGGCCCGTCATACAGGCCATAGTCGCGGACCGGGCGGAGCGGGAAGAAGTTGTACCAGTTGCCATAGAGCACGTCGAGGAACGCGCGGCTGCCGAGCACCGAGGTCCATTCGACCTTCCATGGATAGTTGCGCGAACTCTGGTAGTAGGCGGCCGACAGCGGCACGGTCAGGCTGATGCCGCGCAGGTCCTGCAGCTTCTCGCGCTTGTTCAGGAAGCCGATGATCTGGTTGTTCTTGCCGACCTGGAACGTGCCTTTGAACGTGTACTTGTTCCCCAGCTTCGAGCGCTGCGTCTGGTCGCCGAGTCCAGTGATGTACTCGTACTTGTCGTTGAGGCGCCAGCTGGTGAAGAACCACGCCTTCTGTTTCCACAGCGGGCCGCCGAGATCACCGTTGAGGTCGTACTGCTTCTTGGTGGCGTTGCCGCGGCAGATGGTCTCACCCGAGCGCTGGAAGCAGAGGCCGTTGCGCGAGAACATGCCGTTGTCATCCGGCGTGTTCGCGGTGCGGAGATTGTCCGGCACGTTGTCGGTCAACTGGCTCTCGCTGATGTAGTCGCTGTACCACGTGCCGGTGAAGCGATCGCCGCCCGACTTGACGCTGATGGTCAGCACCGCCCCGCCGGCAAACGCGCCGGAGTCCGCGCCGGCGCCGCCGACCTGGAACTCTTCGAAGCTGCCGAAGTCGAAGTAGCCGGCATTGGCCGCCGTGCCCTCGGTCGTGTCGATGCCCTCGACGCGCGTCTGGTTCTGCGTGTCGAAGCCATACGAGCGAAAGCCCGACTGGTTGCCCGTGTTCGAGCCGCCGACGTCAAACGACGTCATCTGGATGCCGGGCGCTTGGGCCATGGCCGCCCAGACATCGCGGGCGTTGGGAATCTCGGTCAGCAGTTCCTTGGTGAAGTTGGTGCCCATCGCGGTCGTTGACGTATCGACGATCGGCGACGCGCCGGTTACCGTCACAGTCTCCTGCAACGTGGCGACCTGCATCTGCATGTCGACTGTGAGTGTCTGGTTGATGACGACGCGGACATCGGCACGTTTCATCGCATTGAAGCCGGCAAGCTCGAAGCCGACGGCGTAGACGCCCGGTGGCAGCGCCAGGATGCGATAGCTGCCATCGCCACCGGTGACTTGCACCTGCGGCTGGATCAGCGCCGGGCTGGTCGCGGTGACGGTCACGCCGGGCAGGACAGCGCCGGTGTTATCGGTGACGGTGCCGTTGATACGGCCGCGGAAGTCCTGCGCGGCAGTGGGTGTAGCCAGACAGAGAGCGACGACTAGCCAACCAATGGCTATTCGAGGGGTCAATTGCATGCATCCTCCAGCAACAACAAACAGAACTCTCCGGCAGGCGAGCCAGAGCTGCGCGTTTGTACTGTGCGAGACCTGGAGAGTAAATACGGCCAGCGCTCGCGAGTTTCTACCGGATGCATGGGGTAGATCCGTGCAGTAGATCCACGACATGAAAACCCTGTGCGGCAGCTGCACGAATGCCGGTAGGTTTCCGATCGCCGACGCCGGATTGTGATCGCGGTGACATCGCGATACAACACGCACCACTTGGGACGAACGCACAGCGAGGTGTGTTCGTTGTCGTTGACGGCGCGGTACGAAGGTATCGCGCGTGCAGCAGGAGGATTCGATGAAGCTCCCCATACTGGCAGCAGTCACGGTGGTGCTGCTCTCCGGAACGGCGTTCGCGCAAGGCGGCGGTGCCAGCAGCACCGGCACGATTCAGGGACGCGTCACCGACGCACAGGGTGCGGTGTTGCCGGGTGTCACCGTGACGGCCAACAGTCCGGCGCTCATCCAGCCGCAGACCACGGTGACCTCTGAAACCGGCAACTATCGATTCCCGGCCGTGCCCCCGGGCACCTATGAACTGACCTACGAACTGGCGGGGTTCAACGCGTTCAAGCGATCGGCGATCTCGATCACGCTTGGTTTCACGGCCAGCGTCAACGTGGAACTCTCCCTCGCCACGCTGCAGGAGACCGTGACGGTCAGCGGCGCGTCGCCGGTCATCGACACGTCGACGACCCGCGTGCAGCAGAACTTCAAGATGGAGCAGCTGCAGTCGATCCCGAACGGCCGCGACATGTGGGCGCTCCTCGCGGTGACGCCTTCGGTGCAGATGGGCCGCATCGACGTCGGTGGCAACCGCGCCGGCACGCAGACCGGCTACACCGCCTACGGCATGTCGGGCCAGGTGCGCGTGCTGATTGAAGGCATCAACACCACGGAAGGCACCGGCGGCGCCGGCTTCTACTTCGACTATGCGTCACTCGAGGAAGCGTTCCTCGGCACGAGCGGCCAGTCGGCGGAGATGCCGAACCCCGGTGTGCAGTCGCAGTTCATCGCCCGAAGCGGTTCGAACACCTTCCAGGGCGAGTATCACCTCGACTGGTACAACAACGCGCTGCAGGGCTCGAACATTCCTGACGAGTACACCGCGCCAACGGCGTTCAACAACTCGCCGATCCGCGCCGCGAGCAATGAGATCGATCGCTATTACGACCACGACATCAATCTCGGTGGGCCGATCCTCAAGGACCGGCTGTGGGTGTTCGGCACCTACCGCGAACAGTTCAACGCCGTCGCGCAACCGAACTTCGCCTTCGACGGCACCTTTGACACCAAGCTGTGGAACCCGGTCGCGAAGCTGACCTATCAGCTGAACCAGAAGAACAAGCTGATTGGCTACTACCAGTGGGGCCAGAAGGAGCAGCCCAACCGGCTGCCGTTTGCCACCTATACCTACGCGTCGCCAGAACAGACGACCCTCCAGGACTCGGGCAGCTGGGTCTACAAGGGTGAGTGGAACAGCACGATCAGCGACAAGCTTTATCTCGAAGCGCGCTACGGTGACTTTGGTTATTACTTCCCGCTGATCACCAACAGCGCCGACAACTTCTTCTGGAACGATACCGGCCGCGCCGTTTCGGAGGGCGCGCATCAGATCTGGCAGTTGGATCGCGATCGCAAGCAGTACAACCTCGCCACCACCTACTTCCTCGATACCGCCGCCGGCAGCCACACCTTCAAGATGGGCGCGGAGCTCCTCAAGGAAATGTCGTGGGAAGGTTACCTGCAGCAGCGCGGCGGCAACATCAGCCACAACTACAACAACGGCAACGCCAACACCGTCGTGTTCTACTTCCAGACCGCGACCGATGCCGGCAAGCTGAGCGCGCACGACGACCTGACATCGATGGCCGCGCTCGATCACTTCGGCGCATTCCTGAACGACACCTGGTCGATGGGCCGCGCGACGATCAATGCGGGCATCCGCTACGATCGCTACCACGGCTGGCTGCCGGAACAGGAGCAATTGGCCGGGTCGTTGTCGGCCTGGGCGAGCCGGTTGCCCTCGCTGGCCAACCTCGTCACCGCCAAGACGTTCCCCGAAACGCACTTCTACACCTGGAACCAGATCGCGCCGCGTATCGGCGTGACGTTCGACCTGTCGGGGGACGGCAAGACGGTCTTGAAAGGCAACTACGGCCTGTACTGGCACAACCCCGGCGCCGGCATCGGTGGCTCGGCCAATCCCAACACCGCCAGCAAGTCGGCCACCTACACCTGGAGCGACATCAACCTCGATCAGCGGTGGCAGCCAGGCGAAGAGATCACCCGCACCGCGGCGTCCCTCGAGGGCCAGGTCGGCATCGACCCCAACATCAAGGCGCCGTACACCCACGAGGCCAGCGCGTGGGTCGAACGGCAGATCACCGACACCATGGGCATGCGCGCCGGATTCGTCTACAAGACCGAGGACGATCTGATCAACACCTACCAGCCGGGCCGCGGTCTCAGCGCATTCACGACGCCGTTCGACTACGTCGACATCGGCGTCGACGGCCGGCGCGGCACCGCCGACGATGCGGTCATCAAGATGCTCGGCATGCCGAACTCGCAGGCCGCCAACTTCCCGACCAACTCGGTGGTGATGAACGTCGATCGCTACTCGCGATACAAGACCGCCGAGATCTCAATGAACAAGCGCTATGGCAACCGCTGGTCCGCATCGACGGGCTTCGGCTACACGTGGCTGACGGACTTCCCGACAGGCAACTTCCCGCAGAACCCGAACCTGCCTGGAGCCGAAGATCGCACAATCTGGAACTTCAAGGCGTCGGGCTCGTACGACGGCCCGGCCGGCATCCGCATCTCGCCGGTCCTCCGCCACCAGTCCGGCGCCAATTACGCGCGCACCGTCTCGGTGTCGGCGCCCGCCGGACTGACCGCGACCGGCACCGCGTACGTCGAAGCAATGAACGCGAATCGTGAGGACAACATCTGGGTGTTCGACGTGCGCGCCGAGCGGACGTTCAACCTGACCAGCCGGATGCGCCTTCGCGTGTATGCCGACGCGTTCAACCTCGCCAACAGCAGCGCGTCGGAAACGATCAGCCGGGCCACCGGCTTGAGCTATCAAAAACCATCAGCGATCTTGGCGCCACGCACCGCGCGCGTCGGCTTCCGATTCATCTTCTGATGGGACAGCTGACTCCTGTGGGGGAGTCGTTTGCGGGAGGGTGTCGCCTCATGCGTCCCTCCCGCTTTTTTCTTTCCGCCGGTGCGCAAAAAAAAAGCTGGGAGCGCGGGCTCCCAGCGAAGTGTGATTAGCGGCCCGGATGGAGCTCAGTTAGCGTCCGTCGCGCCGATCCGGATAACACTTTGTACAAGCACGGCGCGCGCAAGTAAATACAGTGAAACAGGGATTGCCGCGCTGCCGTCCCGACGGTACAAGCAGGGAGTGGGACTACCATCTACCTGATGCCACACTCGCGGCTGGAGCGGTGGTCGTTCAGGGCAGCCCTGGCGTCTGGGTTCTGCGTCACGCTTGGCCTGTGGTTGTACACGGGATACGCGTTCACGCAGCGCATCGAGCAGGTGCGCAACCAGGCCGAGCAGGTCGCGACGCGATACAACCGCGCGCAGGAGCTGCTGTCCACGGTCCGGGCGCAGGTCCTGCTGGCGTCGATTCGCGCTCGTGACGCGCTGCTCGACCCGAACCCGGCGTCGCTCGCACAGCACCGCTACGCGATCGTCGAATCGGCGGCGATGATCGAGAAGCTGCTCGACGACTATCCCGCGCTCGGCGTGCCCGATGAGGCGGCGCGCATGCGCGCGCTTCGCGAAGAGATCCAGCGTTTCCACACCACGTCGCAGCAGATCATTGCCGAAGCGGTGGGCCGCAGCCCGCAGCAGATTCGCGAGGTGCTCAACTCCATGCTGGTGCCGCGGCGCGAGGCGGCACTAGCCATCTCCGAGGAGACCGCGCGTCTCAACCGGGCTGGCTTCATCCGCCAGCAGACGGAGATCGGCGAGATCCACCGCATCGCGGAAGCGGAGGGGCGTCAGCGCCTCGGCGCCGCACTGGTGGTCGGTCTTGGAGTGTTGATGCTCACCAGCCTGTATGCGTCGCGGCTGGAGTCCCGCCTGCGCGCGCAGATGGTTCGCGACGCGCGCCTCTCGCTCGAGCTTCAGCAGATGGCCGCCAAGGTGCTCAACGCGCAGGAAGAGGAACGGCGCACGATTGCGCGCGAGCTGCACGATGAAGTGGGGCAGGTCCTGACCGCGATCCGGGTCGAGCTCGACGTCGCGCAGCATGCCATCGAAGCCGACGGCGGCTCGGCGAAGATGCTCGAGGAAGCGCAGACCATTACCGATGGAGCGCTGCAGACGGTCCGGAACCTGTCACAATTGCTCCATCCCTCGGCACTGGACGATCTGGGCCTGGCGCCGGTCATCGACGCGGCGCTGCGCGGCTTATCGCGGCGTTCGAAGATCAAGACCGCGTTCGAACAGGTCGAGGTGCCGTCACGGCTGCCGCGTGAGGTGGAACTTGCGGCCTACCGCATCGTGCAGGAGGCGCTGAACAACGTCGCGAAGCACGCGCAGGCCACCGAATGCCGCGTGCGCCTGACGAAACTGCACGACCGCTTGTTGCTGGAGATCGAAGACAACGGCGTCGGGTTCTTTGACGACACCGACCGCCCGATCATGGCGCGCGGCCTCGGTCTCGTG
>DATMJU010000440.1:0-4729 GCA_035553795.1 Vicinamibacterales bacterium | reverse complement strand
GCGCAACACCGTGCCAATCGCGCAGTATGAAGCGCTGGCACGCAAGCCGGAGTGGCGCGATCCGCGCGGCTACATCCTGCCGGCGAACCAGCCAGACTTCCTGACCGCGACCAAGTTCATCAACGCGCTGATCAAGACCGGCGTGACCGTGCACCGCGCCACCGCCCCGTTCTCTGCCGGCGGCAAGCAGTATCCGGCCGGTTCGTGGGTGGTGAAGACCGCGCAGGCGTTCCGTCCGCACGTGCTCGACATGTTCGAGCCGCAGGATCATCCCAACGACTTCCAGTTCCCCGGTGGTCCGCCGATCCCGCCGTACGACAACGCCGGTTGGACGCTCGCCTACCAGATGGGCGTGAAGTTCGATCGCATCCTCGACGGCTTCGACGGGCAGTTCGAGAAGATCACGACGCTGCAGAAGCCCGCCGCCGGTAAGGTGACCGAAGCTGCTGGTGCGGTCGGCTACGTCGTGCCGCATCACCAGAACGACGCGTTCATCGCCGTCAACCGCCTGCTCAAGGCGAACGAAGAAGTGTTCTTCGTCGCTGACCGCACCTGGCAGAGCACCGACGGTACGGGCGCGATCTTCATCACCGCCAAGCCCACCACGAGCGCCGTGCTCACCAAGGCGGCCGCCGATCTGGGCTTGAACTTCACCGCCGTGACGCAGCGTCCGGCCGGTGCCCTGCACCGCCTCACCAAGCCGCGCATCGGCCTCTGGGACATGTATGGCGGCTCGATGCCGTCAGGCTGGACGCGCTGGATGATGGAGCAGTTCGAATTCGACTTCGAGCGCGTGTTCCCGGCGACGCTGGATGCCGGCAACCTCAAGTCGAAGTTCGACGTGATCATCGTCCCCGACGGCGGCATTCCCGAAAACGCGGGCGGCGGCGGTGGCGGATTCGGCGGCGGACGCCAGATCACTGCCGAAGAAGTGCCGGCGGAGTATCGCGGTCATCTCGGCCGCGTCACGATCGACAAGACCGTGCCGCAGTTGAAGAAGTTCGCCGAAGAGGGCGGCGCCATCATCGCCTTCGGCGGATCGGCCTCGCTCGGCCATCACCTTGGCCTGCCGGTCAGCGATCATCTCGTCGAGATGACGAGCGCGGGCGTCGAGCGCGCGCTGCCGCGCGACAAGTACTACATCCCGGGCTCGATCCTGAAGGTCGCCGTGGACAACACCAACCCGCTGGCCTACGGCTTCGAGAAGCAGGTCGACGTGATGTTCGACAACAGCCCGGTGCTGCACCTCGGTCCCGGCGCCGCGATGAACGGCGTGAAGCCGGTGGCGTGGTTTGCCGGCAAGGACAGCCTGCGCTCTGGATGGGCGTGGGGCCAGCATTACCTCGAGGACGGCGTCGCCGCCGCCGAGGCGAAGGTCGGCAAGGGCAAGGTGTTCCTGTTCGGACCGGAGATCACCTTCCGCGCGCAACCGCACGGCACGTTCAAGTTCCTGTTCAACAGCATCTACTACGGCACCTCGGTGACGCAGTAGCCTTACAATCTGCTCCATGACCCTGGAGCAGACCTTCTCTCTGGCCAGCTCACTCGCTGCAGTGAGCTGGCTCTTCCTCCTCCTCCTCCCCAAGCGCCCCATCGCCGTGCACTTTGCCGGCCTGTTCGTGCCCATGGTGCTGTCGGCGATGTATCTCTACTTCATCGCCACGCACATGCGCGGCGCCGAAGGCGGATTCGGATCGCTGGATGACGTGGCGCTGTTGTTCCAGACGCGCGAAATGCTGCTGGCCGGGTGGATTCATTACCTGGCGTTCGACCTGTTCATCGGCGCGTGGGAAGTGCGCGACTCGCAGCAACACGGCATCCCGCACCTGGTCGTCATCCCCTGCCTGATCATGACGTTCATGCTCGGACCGATCGGGCTCCTGTTCTACATCGCCATCCGCAGCGCCAAGACCAGGAGCGTGGCCGTTTGAACAGCGGCGTGATCAGCGAGCTCCGGCATCGCGACCCGTTCCTGTTCTGGATCGGGGCCGCGAACCTGCTGGCGCTGGTGGTGTGCGCGCTGCTGTCGATCGGCGATCAGCGGCTGGTCCTCGGCATCAACGTGTGGATCAAGCCGATGAAGTTCCTGGTGTCGATCGCCATGTTCGTGTGGACGGTCGCGTGGTTCATGCCCGAGACCACCTCGCCCGGAGTGCGAGTGGTGGTGAGCCGCATCATCGGCCTCACCATGACCATCGAGAACATCTGCATCATCGGGCAGGCGTTCCGCGGCACCACCTCGCACTACAACAACGACACGCCGTTCGACGCGATGGTGTTCTCGCTGATGGGCTTCGCGATCATGATCAACACCGTCGCGATGGCGGTGTTCCTCTTCATCCTGAGGCGCGACACGCCCGCGCATCGCGCCGGCTACCTGTGGGGCATCAGGATAGGCGTGGTGATCTTCCTGCTGGCCAGCGCCCAGGGCGGACTGCTCGTCGCCAACCAGGCACACTCCGTCGGCGGACCGGATGGCGGCCCGGGACTGCCCTTCGTGAACTGGTCCACGGAGTTCGGCGACCTGCGCATCGCCCACTTCGTTGGCCTGCACGCGCTCCAGGTCCTGCCGCTGTTCGGGTTCCTGCTGGACAAGTTCCGGATGCCGGGGCGTAACCTTGTTGTCGCGGTGAGCATCCTATGGCTCGCGGTGATGGGTGGCGTCTTGTGGATTGCACTACAGGGCCGGCCTTTGATAATTGAGGATTGGGTGATTCCTTGATTGAAGACTGTTGGGCGATTGTCGATTTGAGATGGCCGATTTATTTGGCGATTGGCCCTCGGCAATCACCCAACAGTCGGCAATCAAGGAATCGCCACTCACCCAATTCCGCCGCCGCCATTTGCTGGTAGAATCTGCGCAATTATGCGCACTATTGCCGTCGTCAACATGAAGGGCGGCGTGGGTAAGACGACCACCGCCGTGCAGATTGCGGCCGGCTTCGTGGCGCGCGGCCGGCGCGTCCTGCTCGTCGACGCCGATCCGCAGGGCAACGTCGGGCACATGCTCGGCGTCTCCAGCGATCACACCATCAAGGAACTGATGCTCGGGACGGTGACGCCTGCCGAGGCGATCGTGCGCTCGGACTCACGGCCGGGACTCGGCATCGTCACCGCCACGCCCGCTGCGTTCTCTCTCGAGACGCAACTGGCCGGCACCGTGCAGCGCGAGACGCTGCTGTCGCGGCGGCTCAAGGACGTGAGCGGCTTCGACCTGATGGTGATCGACTGCTCGCCGGCGATGAATCTCCTGACCTACAACGCGTTGTTGTGCGCCACCGAGCTGGTGATGCCGATCGGCATGGACACGATGGCGATGGCCGGCGCGCGGCAGACACTGGACGGCGTGAACGAGATCCGCTCGTTGTGGCCGCAACGCCAGTTGACGCTGAAGGCCGTGGTGCCGACCGCCGTCAATCTCAACACCCACGCGAGCAAGTCCACCCTGCAGGCGCTCGGCGGCGATCGTGAAATGGGTCCCGTGCTGTTCACGCGCGGCATCCGGCAGTGCATCGATCTGACGTATGCTGCGGCAGCGCGGCAAACGATCTGGGAATACGCCCCGGCCAGCCGCGCGGCTGAAGACTACGCGGCGCTGATCGATGTGCTCGACGGCAAGCCCGCGACCGAGACCAGGACCTATGGCGAAGCGCCCGCAGTTCAACCTTCCGTCCACTAAACCCGCCGGCGACGCGGCGAAGACCGAGTGGGTCTATCGCACGGATGCGCCGGCCGTCCCCAGCGAAGGCGATCCGTACCGCATTGTCGCGAAGTACAGCCAGTACGCGGCAGCCGTTGGCTTCATCCCGCTGCCGGGGTTTGACGTGGTGGCGTTCGGCGGATTGCAGTTGCGGATGATCGCGGAGCTCTGCGCGCACTACGCGGTGCCATTCAGCTCGCAGCTCGGACGCTCGATCGTCGCGACCCTGATCGGCACCGTCGCACCGGCGCGTCTGGGTATGTCGTTGGTGCCACTGCTCGGAGTCGTGACGGGACCAAGCCTGGGCTACACGGCAACGTGGACGATTGGCCGCGCGTTCATGCGGCACTTTGAGTCGGGCGGCACGCTCTCGAACTTCCGCCCGTCCGACTTATCGCCTGATCGAGTCGATGCTTAGCTTTCCGGATCCCACCGTCGCGAAATACAAAAAGATAAAGCAGTAGAGGGCGGCCAGTTCGCCGCCGTTGAGGATCGGCCAGAAGCCGCGCGTGGCATGGCGCGTGAAATATGCGACGGCCATCTGACCGCTGGCGAGGAACGCCACGGGACTGGTGAACAGCCCGATGGCGATCATGATCCCGCCGACGAACTCGATGATGCCGGCGAGACCCATCTGCGACATCAACTCGGCGGGTTGCCGGGCGCCAAGCGCGCCAAACAGCTTTTGCGCGCCGTGCTGGGCGAACAGCAGGCCGGCCACAATTCGTAGGAGCGCATAGACAAACGGAGACATGCGCGCGAGGGACTTCTGCATACAGCAGACTACGGCCGCCCGGCGGTGAGTGCTTACCGGCGATGTTCGAGTCGAGACCCCGTCTCAAGATTGGGGCGCGTGTTGAGGTGCCGGCGGTGTCTCGCGCCGCGAGCTCTCCTTCGCCGGGAAGCGCGCGAACTGAGCGCAGCCGATCGGCATCAACGCCTTACGTTCGCTCGAGAGGGCTACCAACTCGCTGTTCGCGCCTGACTGTCGCAGCCGCGGCTCACAGCGAGGTTGCGGTGAAAAGCACG
>DATMJU010000439.1:0-3579 GCA_035553795.1 Vicinamibacterales bacterium | reverse complement strand
GAAGGATGGCGGCACCACCTTCAAGTACAGCGACGGCAAGACGGAAGGCGGGGCGACCGGCGGCGACCAGGTTCTCGCGCTCTCCTTCTCCGACAGCGGCTCGACCTCGGGCGGTGTGGTGTTCGCGGGCTACGGTCTCGTGGTGCCGAACTCGCAGGAGTTCGGCTACGACAGCTACCAGGGCCTCGACGTCAAGGACAAGATCGTCGTCGTGCTCCGCTACTTCCCGGAAGATGCGGATCAGAAAACGCGCGCGATCCTCGCCCGCTATGCGGATCTCCGCTACAAGGCGCAGGCGGCACGCCAGCGCGGCGCCAAGGGCATGGTGGTCGTCACGGGGCCGCGATCGCCGAACGCCGGCAACGTGGTGCCGATGAGTTTTGATACCGCGATCGCCGGCTCAGGCCTCGTCGCCGTCAGCGTCAGCGGCGCCACCGCCGCGCCGATCTTCGCGGCGGCCTCCAAGAATCTCGAAGCGGTCCAGAAGGAACTCGACAGCGGCAATCCGCACGTCGCGGGCTTCGCGATTCCCAACCTGCAGCTGACCATCGACGCGAAGATCGTCCGCGAGCAACGCACCGGCCATAACGTTGTCGCGTATCTGCCGGCCAGCGGCAGCGTCGCGGGTGTCAGCAAGCCATGGGTCGCGATTGGCGCGCACTACGATCACCTGGGCCGTGGCGGCGCCGGCAACTCGCTCGCCGACAAGGCGGACTTGAACAAGGTCCACCACGGCGCTGACGACAACGCGTCCGGCACCACCGCGGTGCTGAACATCGGCGACGCGCTCGCGAAGCAGAACCGCAAGCGCAACCTGTTGATCGCGTTCTGGTCGGGTGAGGAGCTTGGGCTGCTTGGCTCGAACGCGTTCGTCAACAAGCCGCCGGTGCCGAACGATCAGCTCGCCGCGTACTTGAACTTCGACATGGTCGGCCGCGTCAGCGACAACAAGCTCACCGTGCAGGCAACCGGCACGAGCACGATGTGGCCGAAGATCCTCGAGCAGGCCAACGTCGCGGCAGGCTTCGACCTGGTGCTGCAGGAAGATCCGTATCAGCCGACCGATGTCGGCAGCTTCAACTCGGTTGGCGTGCCGTGCCTGACGTTCTTCACCGGCGCGCACCAGGAGTACCACAAGCCGGGTGACACCGCCGACAAGATCAACTACGAGGATCTCGAACGCGTCGGTGAGCTGGCGACCGCTATCGTGAAGCGGCTGATGGATGCCAGCGACGCGCCGCAGTTCACCAAGGTCGATCAGAAGTCGGACACCGGCGGGCGCACCGGCCTGCGCCTGTTCACAGGCACGATCCCTGACTACGCCACTGACGTGAAGGGGCTGCTGCTCGGCGGCGTGATCGGCGGCGGACCCGCGGAACAGTCAGGACTCGCCAAGGGCGACGTGATCATCGAGATTGCCGGGCAGTCGATCACCAACATCTACGACTACACCTACGCGCTGGAGCTGCTGAAGATCGGCGTGCCCGCGAAGGTGGTCTACATGCGCGGCAAGGAGCGCCGCGAAACGACGCTCACGCCGGCCGCGCGGAAATAAGCAGTTCGCGGTTTACAGTTGGCAGTTCGCAGAACGGTTGGCAGTTGACAGGGCAGTTGGCAGTTGGCGGTTGGCAGTTAAGCTCTGTTCAGGGTCATCTTGAGAAGCGCCGGCCGCGTGGCTTCGAGCTCGCGAGCCGGCGTTCCACTTTCATGATGATGGTCGCGAAGATCGCCGCCAGTTCGTCGGCTTCTTGTTCGAGGCCGCGCTCGGTCACCTCTGATGCATTTGCCAGCGGCCCCTGTCTTACCTTTGATAAACACGTACGCGACTCTTTCGCTTCACGCAGCGCGATCCGCATCTTGTGCAGGAAATCGGCATCACTCGACGCGCCTTCGGCTTCCACGAGATTGTTCGACGTGCTGTCTGCCGCTCTCACGAGCTGTCCCCAGACAACCGTGCTCGGAATGTCGACCGGGTTTCTCGGGCAACACTGATTTACGCCAACACTGAACCGAATCGCCCGCTCCTGCAAAGCAACTGTTCGCCGTCTTGCTTCAGTGAGTTCCTTCATGCCCCTCAATCCTGCAAGCCAGCAACCATCGACTTTCCCTAAGGAATCCAAGAATGGCCGTGCCAAGATCGCATTCGCTGCGACGCTTGTGGCAAACCGATGTCGAAAATTCCGCGAGGCACCTGGCAACTGCCAACTGCCAACTGCCCTGCAAACTGTCAATTGAAACTACGAACTGCGAACCGTAAACTGCACAACTGAAGTGTCCGCATTCACCGTCATCGGCAACGTCAGCGACTTCGTTCCCGGACAGGGCAAGATGGTGACCGTCAACGGCCGCCATGTTGCCCTGTTCCGCTTAGGGGACGACTTCTTCGCGCTCGACAACCTGTGCCTGCACCGCGGCGGACCGCTCTGCGAGGGCCCCATCGATGCCAAGGACGTCGTCACCTGCCCCTGGCACGGCTGGTCCTACGAGATCAGGACGGGGACAATGGTGCAGGATCCGCGGGTGGGGGTCTCCAAACACGAGGTGCGAATCGACGGAAATGAGATCGCGGTGCGACTGACCGATTGAATCGGGGGTCGTGCTATTGTCGAGATCCCCAAGGGAGGACTTGAAATGGCTCGTGTGCTTTCAGCGGCTTTAGCAATGGTTTTGACGGTTGGCGCGGCGGTTTACGCGCAGTCGAATATCTCGGGCGCGTGGGACCTGAACGTCAACGGCCCCGAGGGTCCGATCGCGGTGACCGCGACGTTCAAGCAGGATGGCGAAAATCTGACCGGCGCGATCGAAACGCCTCAGGGCAAGGCTGACTTCACCGGCACCCTCAAGGGCAAGGCCATGAACATCAGCTTCCAGATCGCCGGGCCGAACGGAGCGCTCGACGTGAAGGTGAATGGCGATGTCGACGGCGCCACGATGAAGGGCATCGTCGACTTCGGCATGGGCATGGCCGACTTCACCGGCAAGAAGAAGTAGGGTCGCCCCTACTTCTTTTCGGTGAAGCCCGCGGGCATCGCGACGGACGCCGCGTCAACGTCCGTCGTGAGCTTCAGCATCTCGACGCTGGTCGTCAGGAAGATGCTGCGCTGCGGCGGCTTGTTGCTGTTGTCCTGGTTCGCCTGCTCGGCCATCTTCTTCAACCCGCCGAGCATTCCCCCAAAACGACCCTTCTTCTGTTCAGGCTCCGGAGCCGGCAACGCTGCTGATGTGGCGCCGGCCGTTCCTGGCGGCACCGATTCCATCTTGATCTCCGTGAGAATCGCGGTGCCATCCAGCTTGCCGCCTTCGGCGCGCATCTTGTCCATCGCCGGCTTCATCTGCGGATAGAGAGCCATGGCCATCGCCATGTCCTGGGCTGACGCGCCACTGACGACTGGGCCGTACAACTTCTGCGCATAGCGAAGATCGAAGTCCATCAGATCCTTGGTGGACGGCGCGCTCGGCGTGAGCCACAGATCGGACGTCATCACGAGCCCGCCGGACTGATCGAGCGTCTTGCCCTTTTCGCGAACGGTGATGGTCATGACCGACTTGGTGGTGGCGAAGCCGTTGATGGTGCGGGTC
>DATMJU010000438.1:0-3165 GCA_035553795.1 Vicinamibacterales bacterium | reverse complement strand
GTCCCATACAGCGCCGCGTTGAACGCGTCGGCGGCCATCGACGCAGGGTTGTCTTCCTCCTGGCGGATCGAGGTGATCAGGTTGTCCCGGCGCGTCGCGATCTCACCGTCGTCAAACCGCGGATGCCGCGCGACGTCCGCAGCCAGCGCCAGAACCGCGCCGAAATCCTCGGCGAGGCAGGTGGCGGCAATCGCCGTCTGGTGGCGGCCGGTCACGACCGATAGCGAGGCACCGCGGCCATCGAGGTCATCGGCAATCGCGTCCGCCGATCGGGTCACCGTGCCGCGATCGAGCACGCGCGCGCAGAGCGCCGCCGTGCCTTCACGATCGACGGGGTCGGCATAGGCGCCCGTGCGGACGCCGACCAGCATGCTCACCGCCGGAGTGGTGTGATTGGATTTGGCGATGACCGTAACGCCGTTGTCGAGCGTCACGCGCTTCGGATTGAGGCCCGGCATTACGCCTCCACCTGCGGCTCGAACCAGCCGATGGTGCGATTGGCAGCCGTCAGGTACTTCGCGGCCGCCGCGTTCACCTGCTCCACCGTCACCTGCTCCAGCCGCGACCGCAGCGCGTGGTACGCGGACCACGACGCGATCGTCTCGAAGTAGCCGATCTGATGTGCGATGTCGGTCACGCTGTCGCCGTCGTAGACAAAGCGTGCCCGCAACTGCGCTTGCACCTTCTTCAGTTCCTCTGGCGTGATGCCGCCGGTGCGCAGCCGCTCGATCTCGGCCAGCACCACCTCTTCGACGGCGCCGAGCGACTGCCCTTCGGCGACGCCGGCGTGAATGCCGTAGAGATACGGATGCTGCGTCGGCATCAATGCGCCGCTGACGTTCGACGCGAGGCCCTTGTCGACCAGCGCGCGATACAAGCGGGCGCTGCGCTGCGGGCGCGACACGCCGCCGCCCGACCAGATGTTGAGGCCGGCCGCTCCGTTCAGCACGGCATCAGCAATCAGCAACGGAAAGAACGCGTCATCCTCGAACGCGGGGGCGTGGAACGCCGCCTTCCAGTACGCGGTCGTGCCGGGCTTGCGCAGGACGACGCGCCGCTCCGCCTGCTGCTCGGGCTCGACCTGTTTGACGCGCGCCGGCACGGAGCCAGGAGGGATCTTCCCGAAGTGCTTCTCGATCGCTTTCAGCGTCTCGTCTGTGTCGACATCACCAACCACGACGAGCGTCGCGTTTGAGGGGACGTAGTGACGGCGGTAGTGGCCGTAGAGATCTTCCCGCGTCATCGTTTCCAGGTCCGTCTGCCAGCCGATCGTCGGATGGTGATAGGGGTGGACCTTGAACGCGGTGGCGGTGACCTCGGTATCCAGCAGCTGCTCCGGATCGTTCTCGCCGCCCTGCAGCTCGGAAATGATGACCGTGCGCTCGGATTCGCAGTCGGCCGGATCGTAGAGGCAGCCGTCCATGCGCTCCGCCTCGATGAACAGCATGCGATCGAGGGCGTCCTTCGACGCGGTCTCGAGGTAGGTGGTCTGGTCGATCCACGTGTAGCCGTTCCAGCTGCCCCCGAACTTCTCGATGATGCCCTTCACCTGGTCGCGCGGAATGTTGCGCGTGCCCTTGAAGTTCATGTGCTCGCACCAGTGCGACACGCCGGTCAGGCCTGGGCCTTCGTCCTTCGAGCCGACCCTGTACCAGCACCACACCGACGCCAGCGGCGCGGTGTGCACTTCCTGGATCAGCACTTTCAAGCCGTTGCCGAGCACCGTCTCACGAACCATGACCCCAGCGTACAATAGAGAGATAGCTATGGCCGACTGGAAAGAGACGTGCAACCTGCCGCGGACCGCCTTCTCGATGAAGGCGAACCTGCAGACGACTGAGCCGGAGACGGTGGCGCGCTGGGACGCGATGGACCTCTACGGCAAGATTCGCGGCGCCCGCAAGGGCGCGCCGAAGTACTTGCTGCATGACGGACCGCCCTACGCCAACGGCGAGATCCACATGGGGCACGCGCTCAACAAGATTCTCAAGGACCTCGTCGTCAAGTCGCACAACATGCTGGGCTTCGATGCGCCGTACATTCCCGGATGGGATTGCCACGGCCTGCCGATTGAGCTCAAGGTCGACCGTGAGCTGGGACCGAAGAAGAAACAGATGAGCACGGCGGACTTCCGCCGCGCCTGCCGCGCGTACGCTGAGAAGTACGTCGACATCCAGCGGCGCGATTTCAAGCGCCTCGGCATCCTCGGCACCTGGGACGATCCCTACAAGACGCTGAAGTTCGAATACCAGGCCGCCATCGTCCGGGCGCTCGGCAAGTTCGTCGAGCAGGACATGGTCTACAAGGGCAAGAAGCCCGTGCATTGGTGCACGCACTGCCGCACGGCCCTCGCTGAAGCCGAGGTGGAGTACGAGGCGCACACCTCGCCGTCGATCTACGTCGAGTTCCCGATGAGCGAGCAAAGCGCAGCCGAATTCTGGTCGCGGGTCGGGATCGACAAACCTGAAGGTTTGTCGACCGCCGTTTCCGTCCTGATCTGGACGACCACTCCCTGGACGATCCCGAACAACCTCGGCATCGCCTTCCATCCGGAGTTCGAATACGGCGCGTACGCCGTCGACGGCAAGGTTGTGATCGTCGCGAAGGAGCTGGCGAAGACCGTCGGTGAGAAGGTCGGCAAATCCTTCGACACCCTCCTCGCCACGTTCCCCGGCAGCGCCATGGAGCGCCTGGTCTTCCGCCATCCGCTGTACTCGCGCGATTCGCTTGGCGTGCTCGGCGACTACGTCACGCTTGATGCCGGCACCGGCGCGGTCCACACCGCGCCGGGTCATGGCGCCGACGACTATAAGACCGGCGTTCGCTACGGGCTCGAGATCTACGCGCCGCTTGATGCCGGCGGCCACTACAACGAATCCGTGGAGCTGTTTGCCGGCTTGAAAGTGTGGGACGCGAATCCGAAGGTCGAAGCCGCGCTGAAGGAACGCGGCCGGCTGTGGCATCGCGAAGATTTCGATCACCAGTACCCGCACTGCTGGCGCTGCCACAACCCCGTCATCTTCATGGCCACGTCGCAGTGGTTCATCTCGATGGACGCGAAGCAGTTCCGCGAACGCGCGCTGAAGTCGATCGACGAGACGCGCTTCATCCCCGACTGGGGCAAGGCGCGCATCCACGGCATGATCGCCAACCGCCCCGACTGGT
>DATMJU010000437.1:0-9208 GCA_035553795.1 Vicinamibacterales bacterium | reverse complement strand
TTCGTCCACATGTTTTGATTGTTCGAGCCGCCGTATTTGCTGCTGTCCTTCATGTTGTCGTAGACGCGTTCCGAAATGCACACGTAATAGGGCGAGCTGCCCTCTTTCGAGAGCTTCACCGCGTAATTGGTTGCGTTCGCGACCCAGACGAGATCGTTGTTATTTTCGCCCCGGATTCCGCCTCTGACCACGAGAACGTCTCCCGAGTCGATTCCGATGCCGAAATCGAATTCCTTCCCCTGAAGCTGCGTGTTTTCCTCGAAGTATTCATCCATCTTCGGTTTCAGCAGCTCGGTGCCGAACCAACGCATCTGGAGGGCCGCTTTTGCAGCATTCGTGCGTTTCATGCCGCCCGCAAACGCCGCCAGCACGCCATCACCGTTGAAGCTGCAAATCTCGCCGTCGTTCTCGCGAGCGATCTTCGTCACGCCCCACAAAAACGTTTTATACATACGAGCCGCAGTCACTCGCCGCGTGGCATCCACAATCGCGGTCGATTCGCGAATGTCGATGAACAACATCGCCAGCTCGATCTTTTTGCCGTTCTTTCCGAACGTCAGATCCTCAACCGATGGAATCTTCTCTGTGTCCGTGACCGTGTATTTACCGGAGAAGAAATCGTCTACCACCTTTTTCGCATCGTCTTTCGTCAGAGCCACGCGATCACCCCATAGCAAACGATCAGCAGCGCGATGCCAAGCGCGAGCGCTCGCACCGCCATCTTGAAGTGGCAGTGTTTCCGGTTGGCGATCACTGCGTTAACGTGCACCTGACAAGCCAGATCTTCCAGATAGCCCGTTTCGGTCTGCGCTTTGGCCCTATCGATGTAAGCGTTCAGATCCAGCGAGCCCACGTTGCCCCAATAGATCAGCGAAAAGGTGTGCGAGATGTTGTCCGTGCGCGGGAACAGGACGAGAAAGCAACTGATCAAGCTCACGATGTAGGACACGAGCGCGCCGATTGCCAGCAGGACGGCAGCGAGTGGCAGCGGTGGTGCGTTCGCCGCGCGCTCGGCCACGAGCAACGTAGGCGTGGGGAACGCGAGCAGCACGCCGATTGTCGTCAGCAGGATGCCGGCCTTTTGATCCGCGGCACGGATCGATTCCTGAACACGGTCGAGGGTGTCGAGGAGCGCGTTCTTGTCCATTGTGAACACACGCGTACCAACAGGGCGAAGCCGAACCCCCAGTCGCCCAGGTCAGTTGAGCGAAGAACGTCGCCTATTTTACGCGACTGCGCCTCAGGGTGGACCTGATCCTGGTTCGCGGAAGTGCGGATTCGGCAAGAGCACAAGGCCGACGGCCTCGTATCGCGCCCTGACGTTGCTGCCGTCCCAGTCCGGCGGCATCCGCAGCCGGTGCAGCAGCCGGTCATCCTCGCGTGTGACGGTGGCCAACCACCAGAACCGATCGAGCCGCTGCCGAATCGCGTCGACGGTGAGCGTCCCGGCGCGCGCCTCCCGCTCGCAGGGTTCCTGAATGTACGCGGTCTTCGGTACGAGGTGCTCCCAGACCAGATCGGAGTAGACGCCGGCGCTGATCCGGTCCTGGGCGGCCGGGGTGATGAAGTGGGTCTTGTGGTACTTGTTCCGCCCGCGATACAGGGCCAGGTGGGCGTTCGAAAGAAACTTGTTGAGCCCCTCTCGCAACCCGGCGACGAGGACCGCATCCTGCCAGTCGATCGCCGTCAGCAGCTTGAAGTAGGCCGCCGCCAGCTGCTCGTTGCCCGGCGCCCCGAGTCTCGGCGGCACGTCTGGCGTTAATACTTATAGTCTCTGGTTCGGCCGGTCAAGCCGCCTCAGCATTCGGGGTGTGGAGGACATCCGGGTGCTGTTCGGGCGCCGCGTCCGCGAGTTGAGGAAGGCGCGCGACCTCTCACAGGAGGAACTGGCGCACCGGGTCGGCGTCCACCCGACGTACTTGGGCGGCATCGAGCGGGGCGAGCGCAATCCGGCGCTCGTGAACATCAACCGCATCGCCGACGCGCTCGGCGTCTCCCTCGCCGAACTGTTCGCGCCGCTGCGGGGCAGGCCAAAACGGTGATCGCCGTATGCGGTGGTTCGGCACTGCTGGCTGCTTAAATTTCGCTTCGGACCCGCCGAGGGATAAAGTTATCGCCCGGCCTTTCGTGCCTCTGGACGACTTCTGACGAACGAGTCAAGGCCGGCCGGGATGCTTTAACGGTCGGTTAAGATTCCCCGCCTCAGCGAGACTCACCACATGACCGACTCGCAAGTTGCGTTGCTCGTCTCGGGCGGCGCGGTTGTCATCTCGCTGCTGTCGTTCTTTTGGACGATTGGGTGGTCGATCTGGCAGCACCGTCGGCTTCATCACCCCCGGCTGACGGTGATCGCCACTCATTCTCTGCCGACCTTTCCGGGAGGAACAGGCGAATGGTGCGTCGGTGTCACCGTCGTGAATGACGGCGCCGTGGCTGTGACGCTGACGTCCCTGAAGTTCATGGTTCGCAATGACCCGAAGAAGCAGGGCATCTTTCCGACTACCTGGATCCACGTCGAGCCGCAGCGTATCCCGGTCAAGCTGACACCCGGTGATCGTTGGACCGGCCTAACGGAGATGAAGCCGCTTGCCGTCACGCTGCAAGAGCACTTCGGGCCGCGAGCGCGATTCGACCTGTGGGTCGTGCTCATTGATGCGGCCGACCGGACTTACCGCACGAAGCTGTCGATCATCCCGTGATTGACAAGCCCCGCCATTCCGCAGAATTTGTCAATACCTTGCGCAGTCGCCTGTCAGCTGTGTAAACTCCCGTCTGGACTCAGAGACGCTGGCTTCCTTCACCGAATACCGGTGAACAGCCGGACGGGGCACCGTGGGGAATGTCGGGTTCAGCGAACCCGGCTGAGAGAAATCCTTCGCAGCACCACGCTCCGCTGCGACACACCCACCCCCGCCAAGCACGCCTAGGAACCGTGCGGAAACTCTCTCCTTCGCGGGAGAGCTTCGCGTGCGTTCCGTCGACCCCAATTCAGAGGTTCTCGAAAGAGTCGTCTCCCAGCCTCTTTCATCCCTGACGTTCTCCGATCTTGCGGAATACCAGCGCAAGCTGACGGCGATCGAGACGTACCTGAGAAAGCGCGGGGATGATCTCGACCGGCAAAACGACGCGGCCGAGTGTCGTCTGCGCGTCGAGCGCGCGCTCGGAAACCTGCTGACCGAAACCGTGGTTCCGCGTGGGAACCACGGTGGTGTGGTCGGAGCCAGCAAGAGCCTGCCTGACGGCGTTACCAAAAAGCAGTCGCTGATCTGGAGGCGTGAGGCCGCCGTTCCCGAGGTGATCTTCGAGCAGTGGGCGGCGGAAACACGCCAAGCTGGTGGTGAGCTGACCAGCAGTGGGCTCCTGAATGTCTGGGCCGAGCTGTTCGATCAGGACGGTCCGAAGCCCTCCCGCGCCCACGGCGGCGTCTTTCCGGACGAGCGGATCATCGACGCGGCGTTCTTCCACTTCCGTCAGACGGGCTTTCCCTACCGGCAGGCCCCGCTGCACGTTGCCATGCAGGAGATCAACCGGCTGGCGGCCACAAAGCCGTCGAAGCTGCTCACGACCACGGCGGCCTGTGTTGTTGCCGACGCCTATCACCCACACCGGTTCCGCGCCACACGAGACGGACACCGTTCCGTCGTGGAGGCGTTCGAGAGCGACGCTCACCTGCGCAGGGCGCTGCTGCACGAGCTGAAGGCCGGACACCCCATTCCGGCGGGCTTTTTCGCCGGCCTCCAGATCGTGTCGGGAACCGCACCGTGTTCGAACTTCCGGCCGGGTGTCGCCCTGCACTACTACCGCAAGTATTGCCCTCCGGCCGGGACCGTTCTCGACACGAGCACCGGCTACGGCGGTCGCTTGGTTGGCTTCGTGGCCTCGGGGCGCGCCCGTTACATCGGCATCGACCCGAATCGCGAGACCCACACGGCCAACCTGCATCTCGCGGCCGACCTGGGGTTCACTCACGCGGTCGAGCTGTACTGCTCTCCCGTCGAGGACCTCGACGCCGAACTGGTCCGCGGACGTTGCGACTTTGCCTTGACATCACCGCCGTACTTCACGAAGGAGCACTACTCCGAAGATGACACCCAAAGCTGGAAGCGCTATCCGACACCTGACGCATGGCGTGGGGGGTTTTTACGGCCCATGCTTAGTCTTCAATTCGAAGCGTTACGGCCGGGAAGCATCAGCGTGATCAACGTCGACGACGTCCGGATCCGCAGCAGCGAATACGCCGTCAGCGAGTGGACGACCGAGATTGCCCGCGAGGTCGGCTTTGAGCTGATCGACATCGACCATCTCACGCTGCCGCAGACCTACTGGTCCAAGCGCGGTGGACACGACCCGAGTGAGCCGATCTTCATCTTCCGCAAGCCATAGGCAGTAATGGGACTCCCGGTCGGAGGGTGGCGGAACTTATTGGGTTTTTAACCTAAAAATGTTTGACATGGTTTTGGAACCTGATACCGTTGTCGTTGAAGGTTCGCGGTTCCCGGTTGAACACGGGCCTTTAACCTACCGCTCTCAACGGGCACGTGGGTTCGCGCGAAGGAATGAAGGAGCGAAAGATGGACTTCACCTAGCGCGAGCCTCGTGTCCGTTCTTACGTACGCGGTGCTCGCGGAGTTTTGGAGCGGGCATCGTGAAGCACTACCTCAAAGTCGATCTCGAATTGGATCGTCGCGGCTGGTCGCGCAAGCAGTTAGCCGAGCGAACCGGCCGCAACGGCAGCCTTCGTATTAGCGAGAGCCTTCTCTCGCAGATCTGTAACGGTCGTGTCCGCGCCACACGCGAGGAACTTGAAACGCTTTGTGCGGCGCTGAACCTCAGTTTGCCCAATCCGGCAGACATCCTACGGCCCTGCGTCGTCATCGACCCCGTCGAGGCGGAGGCTCGGTGAACCCCGCTCCGGCCCTGACCTCTCGGGTGACGTTCGGCACGACCGAACAGGTGTGGTTGCGGATGGCCGACCTTCGGCTGCAGCCGACTCCCGGTGGCGTCACGCTCCGCCGCGCTCTACAGCTCCACGCGCTGGGGCTCTCTGTGATCCCGCTGAAGCCGAACTCCAAAATGCCGGACCTGGACAGTTGGGAGCAATTCCAAACTACTCGTCCGACAGAAGACGACCTTCGCGTCTGGTTCGGCAACGGTGAGCTAAGGAACATCGGCATCGTTCTCGGTCGCGTCTCCGGCGTCGCCGTCATCGAGAGCGACACGCCGAAAGCCGAGAGCTGGTGCAAGGACAACCTCGACGCGACGCCGATGCAGACGCGCAGCGCACGAGGCGTCCACCGCTACTACCGTCGGCCGCCGATGGCGGAAGTGATCCCGTCCAAGATTCGCACGACCTCAGGTCTGGAGATCGAGGTCAAGAGGGACGGCCAGTACGTCGTCGGTCCGGGCAGCGTGCACCCGTCCGGTCACATCTACACCGAGATCGGCACCTGGCCGACCACGCTGAATGATCTGCCGCTCCTGCCGGTGGATCTCATGTTCGGTGAGGCGGGATCGACCTCCACGAAGCGGGCAGAACCACTGCCTCAGACCCTGAGCCAGGGGTCGCGCAACGACCTGCTCTTTCGAGAAGGCTGCAAGCTGCGGCGACTCGGGTGGGACGCCGAGGAGATCGCGACCGCGCTGAAGGGCGTCAACGACCAGCGCTGCGATCCACCTCTCGGCGCGTCGGAGGTCGAGGGCATCGCGCGGAGCTGCTGTAGGTATCAACCGGCGCAGGACACCTTCCCGACCACCGAGGCCGGAGATGCCGAGTTCTTTGCCTCGTGCTTTGCGGACCACGTCCGCTACGACCACCGACGCGGACGGTGGCTGCTGTTCACCGACCACCGGTGGGCACCCCAGACCAACGGCGAGATCCACCGACTGGCGCTCGACGCCGTTCGTGCACGACAGCGCGCCAACATCGGTGACGCCGCGCGAGTTCGATGGGCCGTCGGCGGCGAGGCGCGCAAACGTCTGACGAACCTGCTGGCGTTGGCGCAGAACATTCCGCCGCTGGCCGATGTCGGAGACAGCTGGGACCTCGACCCGTGGCTGCTGGGCGTCGAGAACGGCGTCATCGACCTGAGGACCGGCCAGCTGCGCGCCGGTCGATCTGAGGACCGGATCACCATGTGTGTCCGCGTGCCGTATCACCCGGACGCCACGTCGCCGCTGTGGGACCAGACCATCTCTGAGATCTTCGGCGGCGACGCCGAGCTAATCGCCTACTTCGATCGGGCGACCGGCTACTCGTTGACCGGTGACTGTTCGGAGGAGGTGTTGATCTTCTGCTGGGGCGGTGGTGCAAACGGCAAAGGCACCCTCATGAACACCTTCGGCTGGGTGCTGGGCGACTACGCGGACGATCTGCCGTTCTCGGCGCTGGAGATGCACGACCGCAAGAGCGGCATCCCGAACGACATCGCGAAGATCGTCAACAAGCGGTTCGTGACGGCATCCGAAACGGGCGACACCAACCGGCTGAACGAGGCACGGATCAAGTCGCTGACCGGACGTGACCCGATCACCGCGCGGTTCCTTCACGAAGAGTTCTTCACCTTCAGGCCGAACGCGAAGTTCTGGCTCGCGACGAACAAGAAGCCGATCGTTCGCGACACGAGCACCGGTTTCTGGCGGCGCATCCACCTCGTGCCGTTCACGCGCAGCTTCGAGCAGAACCCCGACAAGACGCTGAAGGACAGGTTGATCGAGGAATCGGCCGGCATCTTGACGCGGGCGGTGCGCGGTTGCCTTGCGTGGCAGCGGACGGGCCTTGTGCCTCCGGCCGTTGTTCGTGAGGCGACGAAGTCGTATCGCGCGGACAACCTTCCGCTGGTCGACTTCATCGACGCGCGCTGCGTGCGGGAGCCGAAGGCCAGGGCGACGTTCGGCGCACTCTTCGACGCATACCTCCGGTGGTGCAACGACGTTCGCGAGTCGCACCGACTGACCCGTCCTCAGTTTCGAGACGCGCTTCGTGAGCTGTTTGCCGTTGATGAGACCTCGAAACGCAACGTTACCTTCATTGGAATCGGGCTTCAGGACACGAAACACAGCGACGAGGCCACAAACGGGAGCTTGGAACTCTGAGATGCAGGAACTACAGCAACAACCGGGAACATTTCATATTTTTTCCTTTAGAAGCTTGCTAGGGAAAAAACAGGAAATCTTCCTGTTGGTTCCTGTTGCTGCACCGGTCAATCAACACAAGGTCGCCATGCCATGGAGGACCGCGTGAGCGTCATCCTACTCGGCCTGCTGCTCCTGCCCCTGCTCATGGCCTTCGCGCCACCAGCCCTGAAGCTTGGTGACGATGAGTCATATCTCTGTGGCGCACCGACGGCGGACGGGAGCCCGTGTCGCAAACCCCGAAGTCCGTTTCATACGCGCTGCCCAGTTCACGGTGCGAAGCATCCGCTCTCGAAGCAGAAGGCCACGGAGCAGATGCTCATCGCGCGCGACTGGGTCCTCGGCAAGTTGATCCCCCTGGTCGAACGCATCGAGGCCATGCGGCCGACGGACTTCGACGACGAGATCAAGAAGTACGAACTGCTTCAGACGATCTACTTCAAGACGCTGGACCGCACCGGTCTTGGGCCTTCTGCGCTGGTGAAGCTGGAGGCCACGTCAGGACGACCCGAGCTTGAAGCACTCACGACCGAGCAGCTCGCGCAAGAAGCCGAGCGCCTTGCACGTCAGCTCCGTGAACCGCGACCTGAGGCCATCGACGGCGAGGTGCTCAACGAGAGCGATATGGACAACTCCCCGACAGGAGTTGCCCAAAGCGAACCGCAAGCCGATTCGAACCAACAGGTTACTGAGGGTGACGTCTAGATGCCCAACAAAGGACACGAAACCGGACCAATGGCAACCATCGGCCAGTCCGCCGGAAGCGTTCCAGACGTGAACCAGACGACGGGAATCGGGCTTCCGGTGCCGGCCGACTTCGACCTGGATCGCTGGAGCAGGACGCTCGACGCTCGCGGCGTCGTCTACACCGTGAGGAAGGGTCGGTTGCGCTGGCTGAAGAACTACGCGCTCTTGGACGACTTCGACCGCTCGGTGATCCGGCTGCATCGCGACGAGATCAAGCGGCGCATCACCTCGAAGCTGTGGCCGCTGCCGCCGGAACCCGAGGCACGTGCCGCAGAACCCGAGCCGACGCAAGACGTGCCGCATGTTCCGCAGTCGCAGGACGAAGAAGAAGAGCCGCAAGTCTTCGTGTACGGCCACCGCGTCACCGAGACCGACGTCGCTGAGTGCTTCTCGCGACTCGACCAGCGTACGCAACAGGACCGTGAGCGCGGCTGGATCACGAAACGCGAAGCGTACCGCATGACGGCCGCGTGGCTGCGCCAGTCGCTGGAGATGAAGTGATGCTGACCGACCTAACGGCTCCCGAGCACAAGCTCCGGATGATTCATGAGTGGCAGGAGGTCGTGCTGTTCTACTTCGACGAGATCGGCAAGTGGCCGTATGACCCGGACCTCGATCCCGAGCTGCTCGAACTGTTGCTCGACGCGTTGCTGCTGACGCGCAACGGTCTTGACGCCCTGTCGAAGTTCGCCTCGGCTGTGAGTTTCATGCTCGATTGGCGCGGTGAGTACCGCCAGCTCTGGCCGCACGAGAAGCAGATGCAGCGCAAGGCGGAGCGGCTCTGGTGGGCCTGCTACTGGACGGAGCAGCGGATGCCGAAGCCGCCGGAAGGAACGAAGGAATGAATGCCCACAGACAGCAACGGAGAACACAGATGTCAGGCAAAGCATTTGTCGAAAAGATGCGCGCGTCGATCGACGCCGCTCTAAAGGTCCGGGAACGGCGCTCGTGTCAGCTGCTCGTGCACGCCGGTTGCGGCTGCCGCCTCGAGGATTACTACGAGCCGGTGTCCGAGGCCAGGACGGCCGCTGCGGCCGTTCCTCCGGCGCCGTCGATGATCGAGGCACTCGGCGCAAGCCATGGCCGCATCGAACCGGTGATCGCCAGCCGCGCCACGCGAACCGGCGTTCCGGCCGCACCGAGCGTGATCGACTACATCCGCGCTGCTCGCGCCAAGGAGAAGAGGTAATGCTCACGAGATCGACGTTCACGCACATCACCGACAGGTACGCCGACGGCAAGCAGCCCACCTCGGTGATCGACCAGCACATCGCGCTGCTCGAAGCGCATGCCGCCGAACTCGCGCGCATGTCTGAGGACATCAAGGCGC
>DATMJU010000436.1:0-2387 GCA_035553795.1 Vicinamibacterales bacterium | reverse complement strand
TTCGTCTTCGCGGATCTCGAAGGCGTGATGCAGGCGGCGCGGATTCTCCACGCTCGTCCTGATGCCGACGCGAACGATCTGCCCGGCGCGCGCCGGCGCGCGGAACTTCGATTGCACCTCGACGCGCGGCATGCTGAAGCGATGCGAGTCGAGCAGCGACTGCCGCGAGCGGCCCAGCGACGCGAACAGCTCCTCTTCCGCGTCCTCGAACCAGCGCAGGAAATTCGGGAACCACACCACGCCGGCGGCATCGGTATCCGACCAATGAACCTTCTTGCGGATCTGGAAGAACTCGCTCACGGAGGGAAGTATATGAAGTTAAAAGTGAAAAGTTAAAAGTGAAAAGTTAAAAGTGAAAAGTTAGAAAGCGCCCGGTCTAAACTGACAGCCGTGAAGGGTTATGAAGGCTGGGACGAGTACGCGCCTTACTACGACTGGGAGAATGCGCAGACGGTCGGGCGCCGCGATATTGCGTTCTGGCAGCGCATGGCCTCGAAGGTGGACGGCCCGGTCCTGGAACTTGGCTGCGGCACCGGCCGCGTGGCGTTGCCGGTCGCGAAAGGCGGCGCGACGGTCGTCGGCATCGATCGCTCCGAATCGATGCTCGCACGCGCGCGGACGCGGATGCGCCGGGCGAAGCTCGGCTCGCGCCTGCAATTGATTCGCGGCGACATCCGGCATCTCCCCTTCCCCGATCGCTCGTTCTCACTCGTGATGGCGCCGTACGGCATCCTGCAATCGTTGCTCGACGAGAAGCTGCTGGCGGCCACGCTCAAGGACGTCCGGCGCGTGATGAGCCGCGATGCGGTGTTCGGGTTGGAGCTGGTTGCCGACCTGCCGGCGTGGGAGGAATACACCGACAAGGTGACGTTCCGCTCGCCGCGCGGCCCACACGGCAAGCCGATCCGGCTGATCGAAAGCGTGACCCAGGATCGCCGCAAGC
Organism: Vicinamibacterales bacterium; assembly: GCA_035553795.1. GTDB lineage: Bacteria > Acidobacteriota > Vicinamibacteria > Vicinamibacterales > UBA2999 > 12-FULL-67-14b. The sequence continues at coordinate 1,444 of DATMJU010000436.1, read as the reverse complement.
ACATCACGCGGTTCGACCAGGAGTTCGTCGAAGGGCGCGGCAAGGCGGCCACGCGCAAGCGGTTCCAGATCGCCTTTCGCACCCTGTCGGTCCCGCAAATGGTCCAGCGGCTCGAGGCGGCGGGTATGGAAGTGGCGACCCTGCTGGGGGACTACCAGGGCGGCCCATGGGACCTCCGGGCGGATGTCTGGATTATCCTGGCCCGGCGGGGGTAAAATCATTCGTTCCCCTCGACAAACCTAAAGGTTTGCCGCCACAGGGTTTATCTCGAATTTCAGGAGTTACTGATGTCCGGCCATTCTAAGTGGCACACGATTAAGCACAAGAAGGGCGCGGCCGATGCCAAGCGCGGCAAGATCTTCACGCGCCTGATCAAGGAATTGACGGTCGCGGCCAGGAACGGCGGCGGCGACCCGAGCATGAATCCGCGGCTGCGCACGATCATCGCGGCGGCCAAGGAAGTGAACATGCCCGCCGACAACATCAAGAAGGCGATCCAGCGCGGCACCGGCGAACTGCCGGGTGTCAGTTACGAAGAGATCACCTACGAGGCCTACGGCCCCGGCGGCTCGGCGCTGATCATCGAAACGCTGACCGACAACAAGAACCGCACGGTCGGCGAGTTGCGGCACATGCTCGAAAAGCACTCCGGCAACCTCGGCGCCACCAACTCGGTGGCGTGGATGTTCTCGAAGAAGGGCCTCGTCGTCGTCGAGAAATCGAAGGCCGACGAAGAGAAGCTGCTGAGCGTCGCGCTGGAAGCGGGCGCCGACGACATGGCCGACGAAGGCGACAACTGGGAAGTGCTGTGCGACCCGGCGTCCTTCGAAGCAGTGCGTGACGCGGTCAAGGCGCTTGGCATCGAGCCCTCGAGCGCGCAGGTCGCGATGCTGCCGCAGAACTACGTCAAGCTGACCGGCACCCCGGCCAACCAGATGATCAAGCTGATGGACGTGCTCGACGACCACGAAGACGTCAAGCAGGTGTGGTCGAACTTCGACATCGAGGAAAAGGAGATCGAGGCCTCGCTGGCGTGAGGGTCTTCGGCATCGATCCCGGTTCGGAACGCACCGGTTACGGCTGCATCGACAGCGACGGACGCCGTCATCAGCTCGTGAGGTGCGGTGCCGTTCGCGCCGGGGTCGGGGCCACGTTCCCCGACCAGCTCTCGATCATCTACCGTGAACTCTCGGCGCTCCTCGCGGAGCATCGCCCCGAGTGCGTCGCCATCGAAAACATCTTTTACGCAGTGAACGCGCGCAGCGCCTTGCGGCTGGGACATGCGCGCGGTGTGGCCATGCTGGCGGCGACCGAGGCGGGCGTGACGGTCGTCGAGTACACCCCTGCGGAGATCAAGCGCGCGGTGGTGGGATATGGGCGCGCTGAGAAGCCGCAGGTCGCGCAGATGGTGAAGGTGCTGCTCGGACTCGACGCCATTCCGAAG
>DATMJU010000435.1:0-6757 GCA_035553795.1 Vicinamibacterales bacterium | reverse complement strand
CGCCGCGCACCGCTGCGACCGCCACTTCCTGCGGATCCGCCGAGGCGTGCACGACGATGAAGTCCTTGCCGCCGGTTTCGCCGACGAGGCGCGGATAGCCGCGGTACTTGCCGAGGTTCTGCCCGACCTTCTGCCACATGCTGTTGAACACGCCGGTGCTGCCGGTGAAGTGGATGCCGGCGAGATCCGGGTGATCGAGGATGACGTTGGAGATCGAGACGGCGTCACCGGGAATGAAGTTGATGACCCCCGGGGGCAGGCCTGCGGTCTCGAGCAGGCGCATCACGTAGTACGAGCTGAGCATCGACGTGCCAGCCGGCTTCCACAGCACGGCATTGCCCATCAGCGCCGGAGCGCCGGCGAGGTTGCCGCCGATCGCGGTGAAGTTGAACGGCGAGATGGCGTAGATGAAGCCCTCGAGGGGGCGGTACTCCATCTGGTTCCACACGGCATGCGTGCTGTCCGGCTGCTCCGACAACAATTCCTGTGCAAAGGCGACGTTGAAGCGCCAGAAGTCAACCAGCTCAGAGGCGGCGTCGATCTCTGCCTGGAACGCCGTCTTCGACTGGCCGAGCATAGTGGCGGCGACGACCGTCGAGCGCCACGAGGTGGTCAGCAGCTCAGCCGCACGAAGGAACACCGCGGCGCGATCGTCAAACGACCAGCTGGACCATTCCTTGCGAGCTTCGATGGCTGCTGCAGCCGCCTGGCGAACGTGCTCTTCGGTGGCTTTGTGGAAATTGCCCAGCACGTGGCCGTGCTTATGCGGCATCACCACCTTTTCGGTGGCGCCGGTCCGGATCTCCTTGCCGCCGATGATGATCGGGATGTCGACGGTCTCGCCGGCCATCGTGGCGAGGCGGGCTTTGAGCTCAGCACGAGCGGGCGTGCCGGGCGCGTAAGACAGGTTCGGATCGTTTTCTGGACGCGGCACGCGACGGCGGCCGGCAAATACGTCAGGCATTAGGGAATCCCTCTTTGATGATGGCGACCCTTAATTGTAAACCCGAGGTCGCAAGGTCGCTCCGTGATCCCTGATCCCTGATCCCTGATCCCTGTAGAATTCGCCCGTGCGCCGCTTGTTCGTCCTCCTGACCGCCGTGTTTGTGTTTGGGCTGAGCGCCGGCGCGTCTGCCCAGCCGGCCGACGCTCGCAGCCTGGTTTACGGCGGGGATCACGAGTTCCCTCCCTACGAATACCTGGACGCACAGGGCCGGCCCGAGGGCTTCAACATTCACCTGGTCCGCGCGCTCGCGCGCGAAGCCGGCATGTCGATCGAGATCCATCTCGGGCAGCGTGAAGAGCGCATGCGCGCGTTTGACGCGGGCGAGACGGACGTCATGTTCCTGTCGTACACCGACGAGCGCGCTGCGAAGTACCAGCTGCTCGATCAAACCTGGACACTCGCGCAGGTCGTGATGATGCGGCCGGGCCTCCCCCGTTATCCGCAGGGCCTCGACGACATGTGGGGCGTGCGGATCGCGGTGGACCAGAATTCGATCAATCACCAGCTTCTCTCCGGACTGCCGGAGTCGCGCCGGCCCTCCCTGCTGGTCGTGCCAACCCGCGAAGACGAGATCCGCGCCTACGAACGCGGTGAAGTCGACGGCGCGGCCGGCAATCACCTGACGATGCGCTTCCTGTTGGGCGCGCAGGCGGAGTCGGCAGTCGAGGTGCCGCTCATCTCGCGGCCGTACCACCTCGCCGTGCTGAAGGGGCGCGAGCACCTCGTGGCGCCGCTGCGCGTGGCGCTCGATCGCCTCAAGAACAGCGGCGAATTCGACCGCCTCGTCGAGCAGCACTTGACCAGCCCGGTGCGCCTCTCGTGGCTGGATCGCTATGCCACCATCCTGACCGTCGGGGGCGCGTTCGTGCTGCTGCTGTTCGTTGGCGGCACCGCGTGGAACCGCTCGCTGCATCGACAGGTGCAGGCGCGCACCAAGGCGGTCGAGCGAACCGAGCGCCGCTACCGCGACCTCGTCGACAACGCCAGCGACATGATCTACCGGACCGATCCGTTCGGCCGGTTCACGTTCGTCAATCCGGTGGCCACGCGCATCCTCGGCTACGACGAGGGCGAGTTGCTGTCGATGAAGTATTTCGAGCTGATGCGCCCGGACTGGGTGCCGCGCGTCATGGGCTTCTACGAGAAGGCCACCAAGACGCGCGAATCGACCTACCTCGAGTTCCCGGTCCGCAAGAAGGATGGCCGCGAAATCTGGGTCGGCCAGCACGTGCGGCCGATCATCACCAGCGGCCAGCTCGAAGGCTTCCAGGGCATGGCGCGCGACATCACCGATCGCGTCAACGCCCAGGCCGAACTTCGCGCCGAACGCGACTTCGTGTCGGCCATTCTCGACACCGCGCCGAGCCTGATCATGGTGCTCGACGCCCAGGGCCAGATCGTTCGCTTCAACCGCGCGTGCGAAGAACTCTGCGGCGTGCCGATGACCGAGGTGGCCGGCCGGCCGTTCTGGGAGGTGCCGTTCATCCTCGACGGCGAGCGTGAGGAGATTCGCGAGGGCCTGGCACGCCTGGCGGCGTCGACCGAGCCGGTCAAGCTCGATCGCACGTGGATCGGCAAGAACGGCGCGCGCCACACGATCGCCTGGACCGTGATGGCGCTGCGCGGCCAGACCGGGAACACGTCGTACTTGATCGGGCTCGGGTCGGACGTGACGATGGCACGGCAGCTCGAGCAGCTGAAATCGCAGTTCATCTCGATGGTGAGCCACGAACTGCGCACGCCGCTGACGTCGATCCGCGCGTCGATGCAGTTGCTGATCGCCGAGGACATGACCGGCAACGAAGACGCCGATCAACTGGTGCGCGTCGCGCTCTCCAACGCCGATCGCCTGATCCGCATCGTCAACGACATCCTCGACATGTCGAAGATCGAGGCAGGCGAGATGATGGTGTCGCCGAAACGCACGAATCTGGGTCAGATTCTCGAGGACTCGGTCCGGTCAGTGGAGGGATTTGCGCGGGACGCGGGTGTGACGATCGCGCACTCCGCCGACGGCATCCAGGACGTGATGGCCGATCCGGATCGCACGATTCAGGTGCTGATCAACCTGTTGTCGAATGCGGTCAAGCACGCGCCCAGCGGATCGACCGTCGAAGTCACCGCCGCGCGCGAGGGCGCGATGGCGGCCGTCGCGGTGCGCGACCACGGGCCGGGCATTCCCTCGCACAAGGTGGATTTCATCTTCGAGCCCTTCACGCAGCTCGATGGCAGCGACACCAGGCGGATTGCCGGAACGGGTCTTGGGCTGACGATTGCGAAGGCGCTGGCGGAGAAACAGGGCGGCGGGATCCGCGTCTCGTCGCGCGAGGGACAAGGCGCAACGTTTACGCTGACGATGCCTATCGCCTAAGTAGCAAGGAGGCTTGCTGCTTGCTACTTGCTACTTGCTACTTGCTACTTGCTACTTGTTAGTGCGCGACGACAATCGAGCGCCACTTGCCCTGGCGGAACCGGGCGACGGTCAGGACGCAGCGTGTGAAATGACCCAGAACGATCGCCAGCCAGATGTCGCCCGGCACCAGCTGGCGGCTCGCCTGGATCATGGTACACATCCCGATCGGCACGGCGATCTGCGACAGCAGCGTGATGACCAGCGGGCTGCGCGTGTCGCCGGTGCCCTGCAGTCCGCCGGTGTAGGTCAGTGCCAGCGTGATGAAGAAGCCTGACAGCGCCAGGTACTGCAGCAACTGTTCGCCAATCGTCGACACCGCAACTTCGGTGGCGCCAAACGCGCCCAGCAGCGCCGACGGGAAGACCACGAACATCAAACCGACGCCGGCCGCGACATACAGACCGATGCGCGACGCGGTGTGCACGCCGGCGATCGCGCGCTCCGGCTGGCCGGCGCCAAGGTTCTGGCCTGCAATCGTCGCGGCCGCACCCATCAGGCCCACCGACGTCCACGTGATCAATGAGAACAGCTCGGTGTAGCCGATCGCGAAGGCGGCCTGGGCCGCGGCGCTCTGCTCGAGCGAGCCGATGAAGCGCAGCATCAGGACGCCGGCCACGTTCATCGCAATGCCCTGCACGCCGGTCGGCAAGCCGAACCGGAACAGCGACCGGATGATGACCCAGTCGGGCTTCCAGTTCATGTTGCGCGAGAAGCGAATGACCAGGTGGCCCTTGAACAACTGGTAGAGCGCGTAGGCGCTCACCGTGCTCGACGCGATCACGGTGCCAAGCGCGGAACCCGCGGTGCCCAGCGCCGGGATCGGACCCAGGCCCGGGATCAGGATCAGGTTCAGGATGACGTTCAACACCGTCATCGTGACCCCGAGACGAAGCGGCGTCCGCGCATCGCCCGCGGCGCGCAGCGCCGACGTCAACATGAAGAACAGCAGCATGCCGATGCTGAACGAGAAGTTGATGCGCAGAAACGGCATCGCCAGCCCGCGCACTTCGGGCGAGGCGTTCACGAGATCGAGCAGCGCGGGAGACAGGAAGTAGCCGATTGGCGCCATCACCGCATACATTGCGATCGCGGTGAGAAACGCCTGCTGCACCGTTCGATTGACCTTGTCGGTGTCGCCGGCGCCGACATAGCGGGCCACGAGCACCGCCTGTCCGGTGAACAGCGATGCCATGAAGACGATGACAACGAGGAAGATTTGCCAGCTGACGCCGATGGCGGCGTTGCCGGCGTAGCCAATCAGGTGCCCGACGAGCACATGATCGATGACACCTTGAAGCCCGGCGATGACGTTCTGGAGCATGGTCGGCCATGCCAGCTTCCAGACGGCAGGGCCGATGGGGCCTTCGATAAGCGACCGATCGAACGGGGACTTCTTCTTTTCGGCGACCTGATCAGACAAACGGCCTAAATTCTACCCGGGAACCGGCAGCCGGGCGGCGGGAACCTACACATCGAGTTCGACCGCGTCTTCGGCGCGGTCCATGATGAATCTGAAACGGGCCGACGCGTCCTTGCCCATCAGCTCGTTGATCACGCGATCCGTCACCAGTTGGTCGGCGATTTCGACCTTGAGCAGGCGCCGGGTGCGGGGATTCAGCGTCGTTTCCCACAACACCTTCGGCATCATCTCGCCCAGGCCCTTGAAGCGGGTGATCTCGGGGTTGGCGCGGCCGGCCTTCTTGATGATCTGCTCTTTCTGCGTCTCGTCGAGCGCCCAGTGCGTTTCCTTGCCGATGTCGATGCGGTACAGCGGCGGCTGCGCCAGATAGACGCGGCCTGCGGCGATCAACTGCGGCAGGTGGCGGAAGATGAACGTCAGCAGCAGCGTGGCGATGTGATGACCGTCGGAATCCGCGTCGGCGAGGATGATCATCTTGCCGTAGCGCATGCGGGCGAGGTCGAAGTTCTTGCCGACACCGCAGCCGAGCGCCGTGACCAGGTCGGCGAGCTCCTTGTTCTCGAGCACCTTCGCCGTCGAGACACCCTCGGTGTTCAGCACCTTGCCGCGCAGCGGCAGGATCGCCTGGCGCGCGCGATCGCGGCCCTGCTTCGCGGAACCGCCGGCGGAATCACCTTCGACGACGAACAGCTCGCTGGTGATCGATCCGGGGCTGGTGCAATCCGCCAGCTTGCCTGGCAGGTTGACGCGCCCGGCGGTCGGACCCTTGCGCACGACTTCCGCCTGTGCCGCGCGGCTCGCTTCACGCGCCCGCGCCGACAGGATGATGCGCGCCACGATCGCTTCGGCGACCGACTGGTTGTTGTTCAACCAGTGCTCGAGGGCCGGACGCACGAGGCCGTCCACCGCCGACATCACTTCCGGGTTGTTCAGGCGATCCTTGGTCTGTCCCTGGAACTGCGGCTCCTGCACGAACACCGACAGGATGCCGGTCATGCCCTCACGGATGTCCTCGGACGTGAGCGTCACGCCTTTCGGCGAGAGGTTGTGCGTCTCGATGTAGTTGCGCACGGCCTTGCCAAGGCCGGCGCGCAGGCCGTTCTCGTGCGTGCCGCCTGATCCGGTCGGGATGCCGTTGACGTAGCTGCGCAGCGTCTCGTCCGTGGACTCGGTCCACTGCACGACGTACTCGATCTTGACGCCGTTCTCTTTCTCGAGTGTGAACGGCGCTTCGTGCACCGGCTTCGACGCGCGCTCGCCGACGATCTTCTTCAGATAATCGACCAGGCCCTCTTCGTGGTGGAACACGTCCTTCTGGCCGGTCGTCTCGTCGTCAAACGTCACCCTGACGCCGCGATGCAGGTAGCTCGCAACCTCGAGACGCTCGCGAATGATCTGCGGTTCGAATTCGACCTTCGGAAAGATCTGCGGATCGGGCTTGAAGAACACCGTGGTGCCCGTGCCGCGCGCCGCGCCAACCTTCTTGAGGTTTCCGGTCGGCTTGCCCTGCTTGAAGGTCATCTCGTACTGGAAGCCGTCACGCTTGACGGTCGCCACCAGCTCGCGCGACAACGCGTTGACGACGCTGGCGCCCACGCCGTGCAGGCCGCCTGCGGTCTTGTAGTTGCCGGCCTCGAACTTTCCGCCCGCGTGGAGTACCGTGAAGATCACTTCGACGGCGCTCTTCTTCGTCTTCGGATGCACGTCCACGGGCATGCCGCGGCCGTCGTCCTCGATGGTGATGGAGGAGCCGTCCTTGTGGAGCGTCACGCGAATGTTCTTCGCGTGCCCGTTCATCGCCTCGTCGATGGAGTTGTCGAGGATCTCCCAGACGAGGTGATGCAGGCCGGCCGAGCCCACGCCGCCGATATACATGCCGGGCCGCTTGCGGACGGGCTCCAGCCCTTCGAGAACGGTG
>DATMJU010000434.1:0-10403 GCA_035553795.1 Vicinamibacterales bacterium | reverse complement strand
TTCCTGCTCGCCTCATTCCTGTCGAGTCAATGGATGACGCTGTTGTCGTGGTGGTACCAGGTCCCGTTCGGCAAGGCCGACCCGGTGCTCGGTCACGACGCGGCGATGTACGTCTTCACGCTGCCCGTGCTCGAACTGCTGCGCGGCTTCCTGCTCGGCATGGTGGTGCTGGCCGGCATCGGCGTGCTGGCGCTGTACTTCGCCGCCGGCCAGGTGGTGCTGACACCGTTCGGCTTGCGCGTCGAGGATCGTCCTCGCCGTCACCTCGCGTGGCTGCTCACCGGCTTCTTCATCGTCCTCGCGCTCGGCGCGTGGCTCAGCCGCCTGCAGGAAATCGTCGAACCCTCCGGCATCATCCAGGGCGCCAGCTACGCTGACGTGCATGGGCGCATGCCCGCGGCGCTGGCGCTCGTCGTCGCGGCGCTGGTCGGCGCTGGGCTCTCCGCGGTCGCGGCGCTCGGCACGTCGAACCGGCAGTTGATTGCCGCCGGCGCCGTCTACGTGCTGGTGCTGCTTGGCGGCGAGGCCTACGCCGGCATCCTGCAGCGATTCATGGTCACGCCGAACGAGCAGGTCTACGAGACGCCGTTCATGGAATACAACATCGCCGCGACGCGCGAAGCGTTCGCGCTCGACCGCGTCGAAGAACGCGAGCTCACCGGCGACACCACGCTGACGCGACAGGACATCGAGAACAACCGCGCCACGCTCGACAACGTGCGCCTGTGGGATCACCAGCCGCTGCTCGAGACGTTTGGCCAGATCCAGGAAATCCGCACCTATTACGACTTCGTGTCGGTCGACAACGATCGCTACATGATCAACGGGCAAAACCGGCAGGTCATGCTGTCGGCGCGCGAGCTGAATCCGGCGGCGCTGCCCAATCGCACATGGGTGAACGAGCGCCTGGTCTTTACCCACGGACACGGGCTCACCCTCGGCCCCGTCAACCAGGTCACGGCCGAAGGCCTGCCGGTCTTGTTCGTGAAAGACCTCCCGCCGGTCACCACCGTCGACCTGCAGGTCACCGAGCCGAGCATCTACTTCGGCGAACTCGTCAACGACTACGTCATCGTCCGCACCGACGCGCAGGAGTTCCACTACCCGAAGGGTGAAGACAACGTCTACTCGCAGTACGCGGGCACCGGCGGCGTGCCGGTCAACTCGCTGTGGCGCAAGCTGCTGTTTGCCGCGCACTTCCGCAACTACCAGATCCTGTTGAGCGACGACATCACCAACGACAGCCGGATCATGTTCGACCGGCAGATTCGCCGGCGTGTCCAGAAGATCGCCCCGTTCCTGATCCTGGACCAGGATCCGTATCCGGTCGTGAGCGACGGCCGCATCTTCTGGATACAGGATGCCTACACGACCAGCGAGCGGTACCCGTACGCCTCCTCCGCCGGCGGCGTCAACTACATCCGCAACTCGGTGAAAGTCGTGGTCGACGCGTATCAGGGATCGGTCCAGTTCTACGCCGCCGAGCCAACCGATCCCGTCGCGCAGACGCTGGCCAAAATCTATCCGACGCTGATGCGCCCTCTGTCCGAGATGCCGGCCGATCTGCGCAGCCACGTGCGCTATCCCGAAGACATCTTCCAGTTGCAAGCGTCGGTCTACGCGACGTACCACATGACGAATCCAGCGGTCTTCTACAACAAGGAAGACCAGTGGGAAGCACCGGCGGTTGACAGCAGCGGCGAGAGCCGCCGCATGGAGCCGTACTACACGATGATGAAGCTGCCGGGCGAGCAGTCGGCGGAGTTCATCCAGATGCTGCCGTTCACGCCGCGGCGCCGCGACAACCTGGCGTCGTGGATGGTGGCGCGCAGCGACGGCGAGCATTACGGCAAGCTGCAGGTGTTCCAGTTCCCGAAGCAGACGCTGGTGTTCGGCCCGCAGCAGGTCGTCGCGCGCATCAACCAGGACCAGGTGATCTCACCGCAAATCGCGCTGTGGAGCCAGCAGGGTTCGCAGGTGATGCAAGGCACGTTAATGGTGATCCCAATTGAGGAGTCGTTGATCTACGTGCGGCCGCTCTACCTGCGCGCGCAGGCCGGACGCATTCCGGAACTGACGCGCGTGATCGTCGCGCACCAGAACCGCATCGTAATGGAGCCGACGCTCGACCTCGCGCTCGCGCGGCTGTTCGGCGCGAGTGAACGACAGCCGGTCCCGGCAAAGCCTGATGCGACCGGCGCTCAACCGTCGGCGGTCGCGCCCGGTGCTGTGCCGGATGCATCCTCGCCGCAGTGGGAGCAGCTGGCCGCCGAGGCCTCCGCCACCTACCAGCGCGCGCTCGAAGCGCAGAAGGCCGGCGACTGGGCCAAGTACGGAGAAGAGATCAAGCGGCTCGGCGAGCTACTCGACCGGTTGCGACAGCAGCGCTAAGTGCACGAGGTGCACATCGTGCACAATGTGCACACTGTGCACGGGCGGCCGATGCGCTTGCGTTCGTTGGACGTGTTTCGCGGCGTGACCGTCGCGGGCATGGTCATCGTCAACAATCCCGGCGACTGGAGCACGGTCTATTGGCCGCTGCTCCACGCCGCATGGGACGGGTGGACGCCGACGGATCTGATCTTCCCCTTCTTCCTCTTTATCGTCGGCACCGCTATCGGTCTTGGCACCCGTGCGGCGTCGGTGCCGGCCATTCTGCGGCGCGGCGCGATCATCTGGGCGCTCGGCCTCTTTCTCGCCGCCTTCCCCTACTTCCGGCTGGAGACGGTACGCATCCCTGGCGTGCTGGCGCGCATCGCCTGGTGTTATGTCACCGCCGCCCTACTGTCGCGCGCGTTCGCCGCTCACCAGGATCGCCGCCGCGTAATCCGCACGATCGTGGTCTTCCTGCTCGCAGGCTATTGGATGCTCCTCGCCGCGGTGCCGTTCCCCGGCGGCTACGCCGGAGACCTCACGGCCGAAGGCAACATCGGCGCGTGGCTCGATCGCGAGATCTTCGGCCGGCACCTGTGGCGCCAGGGCAACTGGGATCCCGAGGGATTGCTGAGTTCCGTGCCGGCCCTCGGCACGACGCTCCTCGGCGTGATCGCCGGATGGTTCATCAGCGAAACGAGTTCGCCGCGACAGCTCGTGCGCGGCCTCTTGATGTGGGGATTGGTCGGCATCGCGCTCGGGTTGTTGGCCAGCATCTGGATGCCGATCAACAAGAGCCTGTGGACGCCGTCCTACGTCCTGTTCACCGGCGGTCTCGCCGCCGCGTTCCTGGCGGTCTGTTATTGGGCCTGCGACGCCGTCGAATCTCCGACGGTGACCTGGCTGACGGAGCCCTTCGTCGCGCTCGGACGTAATGCGATTCTGTTGTTTGTGCTCTCCGGCCTGCTCGCCAAAACCTTGATCTACTTGAAGTGGCCGGACCCATCGCTGTCCCTCGGCGGGTGGATCTACCTGAAGGCCTTCATGCCGATCGCCGCGCCGCACAACGCGTCGCTACTCTACGCGCTGGCGAATCTCGCGCTGCTCTATCTGCTCCTGGCCGCGTTGCATAAGCGCCGCCGCTATCTCACGGTATGATCAACGGATAGTGCCGGTACTCGACGCGCATCAGCGGCCGCTCGCCAATCTGCGGCTCTCGGTCACCGATCGCTGCAACCTGCGGTGCCAGTACTGCATGCCCGAGGAGGAATACCTCTGGCTGCCGCGAGAAGACATCCTCCAGTTCGAAGAGATCGATCGCCTCGTGGACCAGTTTCTGCACCTCGGCGTCGAGAAGGTGCGCCTGACCGGCGGCGAACCGCTGTTGCGGCGCGACCTGCCAACGCTCGTCGAGCGGCTCGCGCGCAAGTCCGCGATTCGCGACTTCGCAATGACGACCAACGGGGTGCTGCTGGCGCCGGCGGCCCAGGACTTGAAGCGCGCCGGGCTGGGCCGGCTCACGATCAGTCTCGACACGCTGCAGCGTGACCGCTTCATCAAGCTGGCGCGATTCGATGAACTGCCGCGCGTGCTGGCAGGCATTGACGCCGCGGTTGACACCTTCCCGGGGTTCAAGATCGACACGGTGATGATTCGCGGCGTCAATGACGACGAGCTCATCCCGCTGCTGGAGTTTGCCAAGGCGCGCGGCGCCGAGTTGCGCTTCATCGAATACATGGATGTCGGCGGCGCCACCAACTGGTCGATGACGCAGGTCGTCACGCGCGACGACATGCTCAAGACAATCGCCGCGCACTACGGACCCGCAGAACCGCTGCGCGAGAACTCGTCTGCGCCGGCCGATCGTTATCGGTTGCCCGACGGAACGGTGTTCGGCATCATCGCGTCCACCACCGAGCCGTTCTGCAAGACGTGCGACCGGAGCCGGCTGACCGCCGACGGTCTCTGGTACCTGTGCCTTTACGCCGCGCGCGGCGTGGACCTGCGCGGGCCGATGCGTGGCGGTGTCAGCGATGAAGCGTTGCGGGATTTGATCACGAGCGTGTGGCACGCCCGAACGGATCGCGGGGCCGAGAACCGCCTTGATGTGAGAGAGCGCTCGCCGCTGATCCCGCTAAAGGCGTTGAAGAGAGATCCGCACCTCGAAATGCATACCCGCGGCGGATAGAACGACGGGCCACCTCAGTGGCCCGTACGTGTTCAGCAGTGGGTGTCGAGCGCCTTCTGCAGATCGGCGGCGATCATGTCCGCCGTCCGGCTTTCAATCTCGCGGCGCTCCATCATGTAAACGAGCTTGCCGTCCTTCATGATCGCGATCGACGGCGACGAGGGCGGATACGGCGCGAACTTCTCGCGCGCCGCTTGCGTGGCTTCGACATCGGCGCCGGCGAACACCGTGGCCAGGTGATCCGGGCGCTTGCCCTTGGCGAGCGCCATGGCGATGCCGGGACGGGCCTTGCCGGCGGCGCAGCCGCACACCGAGTTCACCACGATCATCGTGGTGCCCTGCTGCTTCACCGCTTCATCCACGGCTTCCGGCGTCTTCAGGTCTTCAAAGCCCAGGCGCGACAACTCGGCGCGCATCGGCGCGATAAACGGTTCGGGATAACGCTGCACGATCATTCAACTCCTCAGGACGCGCCCAGCAGGCGCGCGATTTCGACTTCAACTCGTCCGTACTCGACGCCGAGAGCGTCGACCAGCGGCCCTACAGCGTCGGCTTGCCCGCTGCGGCTCTTCTCATCCAGCTCTTTACAGACCTCAAAAAACGCGTTTGCGCCGATGTTGCCGGCGCTGCCTTTCAGCGAGTGCGCGGCCCGGTGCACTTCTTCGATGTTGCCGGCCGCCCACGCGTTACGCAGCCGGTCGATCCGGGGCGGCACTTCGGTGAGAAACAGCTGCAGCACCTCGGAAAGCACATCCGGCTCGCCTGGAGGCGTCAGGCTGCGCAGGGTTTCGATCACCGCCGGATCGAGAACGGCAGACATCAGCGTCGCCGCTGCCGGTCCTGGGCAGCCTTGGCATCCTCGAGCGCTTCAAGCTCGGGCCGCACGAACCGCTCGTAGCAGTTCGGGCAGTAGCTATGCGTAAAGGACACATTCGAGTGCTGGGTGAAGTAGGTCTCGACCTTCTCCCAGTAATTCTGGTCGTTGCGGATGGACTTGCAATACGCGCACATCGGCAACAACGTCTGCAATGCCTTGACGTTGGCCAGCGCTTCTTCAAGGCTCCGCACGCGCTCGGCGAGCGCCGCCTGCAGCTGGACGACGCGCGTACCCACGTTGACGCGGGCCACCAGCTCATCTTCGTTCGCGGGCTTCGTCACGTAGTCGTCCGCGCCGGCGCGCAGCCCCTGCACGATGTCGGCAGACGAGTCGCGTGAGGTCAGCAGGATCACGTACGTCGGCGTCGAGGTTTCCCGCTGCCGCAGGCGCTGCACCACTTCGGGTCCTTGCAGTCCGGGCATCTCCCAGTCGAGAAGCGCAATCGTGGGTGGGTCGTTGCTGCTTAGCTGTTGCCAGGCCTGTTCGCCATCCGGCGCGTACACCACCGGATAACCCGCCTTCTTCAGCATCGCGCCGACGACGGTGCGAGACACGGGCTCGTCATCAGCGACGAGGACCTGCAAGGGGACCATCCCCAGATGTTATCCCAACCCTCCGGCTCGCGACGGCGGGCCCTTTGATAAGCTACGTCGCCATGCGAACCACCAGACTCCTGGTCCTTGTTGCCGCTGCGCTGCTCAGCGCGCGCGGCGTCTCGGCTCAAACGACCGCGTTCGTAGGCGGCCGCGTTATCGACGGCACCGGCAAGGTCATCGACAACGGCACCGTCGTGGTGACCGGCGCGAAGATTACGGCGGTGGGACCGGCATCCACGCCCGTGCCGGCCGGCGCCACGCGAGTCGACCTCAAGGGCAAGACCATCCTGCCCGGCCTGATCAACGCGCACGGCCATGTGCCGTCAACGACCGGTCTGCGCATCGACCCGGCCTCCTACACCCGGGACAACCTGCTGCGCCAGCTTCGGACCTACGCGATGTACGGGGTCACGACCGTCTTCAGCCTTGGCGACGACCAGGCCGCGGGCTTCACGCTGCGGGATGAAAACGGCACCGCGACTGATCGCGCCCGAATCTTTGTCGCCGGCGCCGTGATCGGCGGCAACACCGCGGACGAAGCGCGCGCGAACACCGCGGCCGTCGTGGCGATGAAGCCCGATGTCCTGAAGATTCGCGTCGATGACAACCTCGGCTCGACCCGCAAGATGCCCGAGGCGGCCTGGCGCGCGGTAATCGCGGAGGCCGATGCGCGCAAGCTGCCGCTGGCCGTCCACATCTATTACCTCGCCGATGCGAAGGCCACGCTCGACGCCGGAGCGGACTTGATTGCGCACAGCGTGCGCGACGTGCCCGTCGACGATCAGTTCATCAACTCGCTGAAGTCACGCGACGTGTGCTACTCGCCGACGCTCACGCGCGAGATCTCGACGTTCATCTACGACTCCACGCCGCCGTGGGTGGACGATCCCTTCTTCCTCAAGGGCGTCGAGAACGGCATCCCCGAACAGCTGAAGGATCCCAAGCGCCACGAGCAGATCCGCAACAGCCCGGCGTGGAAGTCCGGTCAGCAGTACAAGGCCAGCCTCGAAGTGGCAAAGAAGAACCTCAAGACGCTGGTCGATCGTGGCGTGCGCATCGCCATGGGCACGGACACGGGCCCGCCGGCGCGCTTCCAGGGATTCTTCGAACACCTCGAGCTCGACATGATGGTCGAATCCGGCATGACGCCGATGCAGGTGATCGTCTCGGCCACCGGCGATGCCGCGCGCTGCCACGGCAAGACCGGGCAGCTCGGCACACTCGCCGCGGGCGCGGCGGCCGATCTGCTGATCGTCAATGGCAACCCGCTCGACAACATCCGCAACCTGCGCAACATCGACGCGGTGTGGATCAACGGGAAGAAGGGGTACTAGGCGCGTTACGGCTGGCGCGCCGGCCCGTATAAGGGCCGTCCGGGCCGCGCACCCGTCAGCCCTTTCGGATCGAGGACGGTGACGCCGTTCACCACGACATAGTCGATGCCGGTCGGATACTGATGCGGCCGCTCGTACGTCGCGGTGTCGGCGATGGTATCCGCATTGAAGACCACGATGTCCGCATGCTGGCCGTCGCGAATCAAGCCGCGATCGCGGATGCCCATCTGCGCCGCGGCAAGCCCGGTCATTCGATGCACGGCCGCCCGCAGCTCCAGCACCTTCTCGTCCCTGACGTACTTGCCGAGGACCCGGGGGAACGTGCCGTACGAACGAGGGTGCGGTGAGCCCTGAGCCAGCGCGCCTTCAGTTCTCAGCGCGGCTGAATCGGTGCCGATCGACACAAACGGCGCACGCAGGCCGGTAATGACGTCCTCCTCGCTCATCATGTGGTACAGCGCGCCGATGCGCCCGCCGGTTTCAATCAGCAGGCTGAAGTAGACGTCCCACGGATCGGCCTTACGCTCGGCAGCGATCTGCGAGAGGCGCTTGCCGATGATCGACTGATCGAACTCGCGCGGCACCGACGCCACCTGGATGCCGTCGAAGGTCGTGGCCATCAGCAGGTTTTCCCAGCCGTCGATCTTCGTCTCGATCTCCTGCCGCGCACGCGCGCGAGTGGCCGGATCCTGCAGGCGCTCGAGCATCCGCTCGCGGCCGCCTTCCTGCACCCACAACGGCAGCGTGGCCGACAATCCCGTGCCGCCCGCGGTGTATGGATACATCGTCGCGGAGACGCGGATGCCGGCGGCGTTGGCGCGGTTGATCGCCGCCACCGCGTCATTCATGCGGCCCCAGTTGGCCTTGGCGCCGACCTTGAGGTGAAAGATCACGACGGGAATCTGCGCGTCGCGGCCGATTGCAATCGCCTCGTCGAGCGCGTTGAACAGGTTGAAGCTCTCGCCTCGCACGTGGGAGATGTAGATGCCCTTGTGCTTCGCCGCCACTTTCGCGAGCGCCACCAGCTCCTCGGTCGTGGCGAACGTCCCAGGCACGTAGATCAGCGCGCTCGACAGGCCGAACGCACCATCCTTCATCGCCTGGTCGACCATCGCCTCCATGCGCGCCAGTTCTTCCGGCGTCGGCGCGCGATTGTCGAGGCCGATGACCGTGCGGCGCACCGCGGTCGCCGGCACGAACGTGCCCATATTGATCGTCGTGCCGCGGCTGCGCAGCTTGTCGAAATATCCGGCGAAGCCCTTCCAGTCGAACGTGAGCCCGAATGGCGCCAGCCCTTCCCCATCATCGACACCAGGCACCCAGAACGCCGGTGAACCGCCCTCGCCGATGATCTCGCTGGTGATGCCCTGCCGCAGGTGGCTCTCGCCGTTGCCATCGGCCAGCAGCGTGGTGCCCGACTGCCCCTGCACATCAATGAAGCCGGGCGCGACAATGCGGCCGGTGGCGTCGATGATCTGGCCCGCGGATTCGCCGGACAGATCGCCGAGCCTGGTGATGCGGTCGCCGATGATGCCCACGTCAACGCGCTGCGCCGGCGCCCCGGTGCCATCCAGCACCTGCCCGCCGCGCACGATCACGTCGAAGCGCTGGGCTGGCGTCGCGCAGCCGATCGAGAACAGAAACAGAAGAGATGCGAGCGCGCGGGTTCGTGGATGCATGAGGGGGCAACTATAATCGCTGGATAATTTCACGCTCAAATACCGTATCGGCTTTCCTGCATCACCCCACGAGAACGCGCGGGCTGTTCTCGGCGGACGACTATGCGCAGATGCGTGCATTCTTCTCCGCCCGGCCGCACCTCAGCCCGACCCCACTGACGCCCCTGCCGATTGGACGCGAGTTGGGGCTCGGATCCGTTTCCGCAAAGGATGAGTCGGGGCGCTTTGGCTTGAACGCGTTCAAGCTGCTCGGCGCGCGCTTCGCGATCGAATCGCTGCTCGCTGACGGCACGATCCGCGCCGGGGCGACGCTCGTCTGCGCCAGCGAAGGCAATCACGGCCGCGCGGTCGCGCGCGCGGCGCGCGACGCTGGTTGCGCGTCTCGTGTCTACATGGCGCACGACGTGGCGCAATCGCGCGTGGATGCCATCGCCGGCGAGGGCGCGGAGGTGATTCGCGTCGAGGGTTCGTACGACGACGCGGTGCGCATTCTGCAGACAGATGCGGCAGCGAACGGTTGGACGATCATTTCGGACACGGCGTGGCCTGGCTACGAGCGAATTCCTTTTCTGATCATGCTCGGCTACACGCGGATGATGGACGAGGTCAGGGATCAGGGATCAGGGATCGGGGAGCAGGGCATCACGCACGTCTTCGTTCAGGGCGGCGTCGGCGGGCTGCTGTGCGCGATGGCGAGTTGGTGCGCTTTTCACCATCCCCATTGGAAGGTGATTGGCGTCGAGCCGACCGATGCGGCATGCCTGCAGGCATCCGCGCAGGCTGGACGCCCCACCGCCGTCGACGGCCCGCTCAGCACGACGATGGCCGGTCTTCGCAATCGCGAGGTCTCGCCACTGGCCTTCAACTCGTTGCTCCCGAACGTCGACGCGTTCGTGGCCATCGACGACCGCTGGACGTTCGAGGCGATGCGCGAGCTTCACCGCGCCGGCATCGCCGCCGGTTCCTCGGGTGGCGCGGCGCTCGGCGGTGTGCTGGCGCTGTGCCGCGACGAGGCGATGCACGAGATCCGCGAGCAACTGCACCTCGGCCCGCATGCGCGCGTGCTTGCGATCGTCAGCGAAGGCGTCACCGACCCCGCGCTGTGGGCGCGCGTCGTGGGCGCGCCGTGAATCAGGCGGCCCTCAAGAGCGCCGGCATCGCGCTGCTGTTCGTCTTGCTGACGGCGGCGATGACGTGGCCGCAGGTCGCGCACCTCGGGACGTGGGTCTACGATAACGATGATCCGCTGCTGAGCATCTGGCGGCTGTCGTGGATTGCCCACATCCTGCCGACCAGCCCCGCCGACCTGTTCAACGGCAACATCTTTCATCCCGAACCGCGCACGCTCGCCTACAC